>NZ_CDRRGL010000232.1:0-1125 GCF_977041755.1 Slackia sp. | reverse complement strand
ACCTCAGCATTAACCGCACCGTCGGCGGCATCGAGGTACGAGTTCGCTTCGGTGATGAAGCCGAAGAATGCGCCCAGGGCGCCTGCGGTGTTGAAGTCGTCATTCATGCAGGCCTTGAACTCGGCATCGGCAGCCGCAACAGCGTCGGCGAGTTTTTGAGCCAATGCGGCATCGGGCTCGCCCGTCGCGTGGGCCGCAGCCCAACGCAGGTTCTGAGCCGTGCCCGCAATACGGGCCAGCGAGCTTTCCGCGCCTTCCAGGCGCTCGAAGCTGAAATCGAGCGGGCTGCGATAGTGCGTTTGCAGCATGAGCAGGCGAAGTGCTGCCGCCGAATGTTTCTCGAGCACTTCTTCGAGCGTAAAGAAATTGCCGAGCGACTTCGACATCTTCTCGCCGTTCACCAACAGCATGCCCGTATGCATCCACGTGTTCGAAAAGCCCTGATGCCATGCGCACGTTGCCTGCGCGCATTCGTTTTCATGGTGAGGGAACGCAAGGTCGCTGCCGCCGCCATGAATATCGATGGGCACACCCAGGTAGCGATGCACCATGGCAGCGCATTCGGTATGCCAGCCAGGGCGGCCTTCGCCCCAGGGGCTTTTCCAGCTGGGTTCACCCGGTTTGGCGGCCTTCCACAAGGCGAAGTCGAGCGGGTCGCGCTTGATTTCATTTTCCTCAATGCGCGCGCCCACCATGAGGTCGTCGATATTGCGGCCAGACACTTCACCATAGGTCTCGTCGCTGCGCACCGAGAAATACACGTCTCCGTTCTCGACCGCATAGGCATGGCCCTGCTCAATGAGCGTTTTGATCATGGCGATCATGGGACCAATTTCTTTGGTAGCGCGCGGACGCACGTCGGGGTCGATCACGTTCGCGCGACGCATGACGTCGATGAACTTGTTCGAGAATTCCGTGGCCACCTCGGCAGCTGTGCGACCCTGCTCATTGGCTCGATTGATAATCTTGTCATCAACGTCGGTCAGATTCTGGGCAAATGTCACTTCGTAACCGCTCGCGATGAGCCAGCGGCGAATAACGTCGAAACTGATAAACGTGCGGGCATTGCCGATGTGGATATTGTCATACACCGTGGGGCCGCACACATACATGCGCACCTTGCCT
>NZ_CDRRGL010000231.1:0-1229 GCF_977041755.1 Slackia sp. | reverse complement strand
CACTCCTGTGCGCGCGTAACGCGCTCGAGCGTGGTGCGGGCAGCGGCGTCGTGAATAGACGCAGCCACATCGACGTTGACGACGAGAGAATCGTCGCCTGCACAGCATACTCCCACGTCGCGAAGCCATGCGCGAGCTATCGAGCACATTTGGCGCAACAATTCCATGGACGCCGCGCTCATGGCGCGCTTCTGGCGAGCTTCAAGCTGCTTAAGAGCCGAAGCCTGCAGGAATTCAGCCTTTTCTTCCAAATCGCGCTCTTGTTCACGACGCACTTCATCGAGCGGCGTTTTGGACGCCAAAACCAAATCGCGGGCATACTCAAGAATATCGAGGTCATCTGCGCGCAAAAGCGAGCCCATGGCACCTATGATTTTCGTGCGGAACACGCCTCGCTCCTTGGAGCGTAAAAACTGAGCCGCCTTCGTGATGGAGCCGCCCACCGCCTGAATGGCAATGGCGGCCTCGGGAAGAGTGCAGCCCGTATTCTGGGCCAGAATGCCCGACGCCTCGCTCGCCGGAATATGACGAAACGGCACAACTTGACAGCGCGACACGATAGTCGGCAGCACGGCTTCGCGGGTGCGGCCAAGCAAGATGATCGTGACGTCGTCGGGCGGCTCTTCGAGCGTTTTCAAAAACGCGTTCGCGGCCGACGTACCAAGCGAGTCGACCCGATCGAGGATATACACCTTATGCCCGCCAGCAAGCGGAGCCAGCTGGGAATCGGCGACGAGCTCGCGAATTTGTTCGACAACGTAGCCCTGGGCACCTTCTGGCGCGAGGTAATGCACGTCGGGATGGGACTTGCGGTCGATGCGGCGGCACGTGTCTGCCGAACACGCCTCGCATGAGGAACATGGGTCGCCCTCGCACACGATGGCCTTCGCGAGCGCGAACGCCGCCGCCGTTTTATTCGAACCCGCTGGCCCCGTGAACAAATACGCATGGCTCACGCGATCGCCGCGCACGCACGCACGCAAGAAATCGCGAACCTTGGGTTGCCCGAAAATCCCGTCGAAGACGTCAGACATTATTCGACCCCGTTTTTCGAATGCGAAACGGGGGCGGCAAACGTCGCTTTTCCGGTATGAGGCTTCTTAGTGTCGAGCGGTGCAAAATGCGCGCCCGATTCATCCGCAAGCAGTTCTACCATAAACGGAAAAATGTCAACGAGTTCGGCGAAAACAGCCTGAGACGTTTTCGACTTCTTGTCTGCCGAATACACC
>NZ_CDRRGL010000230.1:0-1363 GCF_977041755.1 Slackia sp. | reverse complement strand
CGCGTATCCTTCCCCGTCGTCCCATCGGTCGTAGCGCGCCCGCGCCGGCACGGGAATGTCTGCCCGTCGTGCATCGGCTGCGCCTTGCGGCCTCGCCTTAGCTCCCGGCTGACCCTGGGGGGATTAGCCTCGCCCAGGAAACCTTGGGTTTTCGGCGGAGCGGTTTCTCGCCGCTCTCTCGCTACTCATGCCTGCATCCTCACTTCCATGCCGTCCACCGGGGCTCGCGCCTCCGGCTTCTCCCGGCATGGAAAGCTCCCCTACCAATCAATTGCTTGATTCCGCCGCTTCGGCGCCGTGCTTGAGCCCCGCGCATTGTCGGCGCGCCCCCACTCGACCAGTGAGCTGTTACGCACTCTTTGAATGCATGGCTGCTTCTAAGCCAACATCCTGGTTGTCTGGGCGGGCGCACATCCTTTGCCACTTAGCACGGCCTTTGGGGCCTTGGCGGGCGGTCTGGGCTGTTTCCCTCTCGAGCGCGCAGCTTAGCCCACGCGCTCTGACTCCCGGGGTCGAAACCATCGGCATTCGGAGTTTGGTCTGGGTCGGTAGGCGGTGAGGCCCCCTCGCCGGTCCAGTGCTCTACCTCCGATGGTCAATGCCCGGGGCCAGCCCTAAAGCTGTTTCGGGGAGAACGAGATATCTCCGGGTTTGATAGGCCTTTCACCCCTATCCACGGGTCATCCCCTCCGTTTTCAACCGAAGTGGGTTCGGGCCTCCACGGGGTCTTACCCCCGCTTCACCCTGCCCATGGATAGCTCACCCGGCTTCGCGTCCGCGGCATGCGACTCAAATCGCCCTGTTCAGGCTCGCTTTCGCTGCGGCTCGGTGTCCCTTAACCTCGCCGCATGCCGCGACTCGCAGGCTCATTCTACAAAAGGCACGCGGTCACCGTCGTCAGAACGGCTCCCGCTGCTTGGGGGCGCACGGTTTCAGGCGCTGTTTCACTCCCCTCTCGGGGTGCTTTTCACCTTTCCCTCGCGGTACTGGTTCGCTATCGGTCATCGGAGAGTGTTCAGCCTTGGAGGGTGGTCCCCCCTGCTTCGGACCGGGTTTCACGTGCCCGGCCCTACTCTGGATCGCAGACCGCAGACCTCGTCCTTCGCGTACGGGGCTCTCACCCGCTGCGGCCGGCCTTCCCATGCCGTTCCGCTCGAACGTGGTTTTCTGACTGCGGCCGGGGCCTGGGGGCCCCGGGCTCTGCGTCCCGCAACGCCGGATAGGCAACGGCCCCAGCCTTGGCGCCGTATCCGGTTTGGGCTCGCGCGCTTTCGCTCGCCGCTACTCGCGCGATCTCGGTTGATTTCTCCTCCTCGGGGTACTTAGATGTTTCAGTTCCCCCGGTTGTCCCCGCATGGGATGG
>NZ_CDRRGL010000229.1:0-1441 GCF_977041755.1 Slackia sp. | reverse complement strand
GGGTTCGTGTATTCCGAAGAAGGCAACGGCACCACATCGCTCGTTGTGTCAGCGTGGCGCGCAAGCAAGTCGTCCACCTCGCCGAAGTCGAGCGCACGCAGAGGGCACGCTTCCACGCATATGGGACGCTTGCCCTGCTCCACGCGGCTCGTACACCCATCGCACTTTGAGCTTTGATGCGCTTCGGGATTGATGGACGGGGCATGATACGGACACGCGATGGTGCAATATCCGCAACCGATGCATTTATGCGCGTCGACACATACCAGGCCGAGTTCGTTTTTATGCATGGCACCCGTAGGGCACACGTGCACGCATTCGGGATTGGCGCAGTGATTGCATGCGAGCGATATGTGGTAGCAAAACGCTGTGGTTTTCGCAGTGCCATCGGCGGCAAGCTCGCACGAGCCGCCCTCGTAATCGATTACACGGCGGTATCTGCGACCCACCGAAAGATTATTGAAATCGACGCACGCCATCTCGCACGTGCGGCAACCCGTGCATCGCGAATTGTCGAAGAAAAACCCGTACAAGATTGCCGCACCCCCTTGCGTTAAAAAACATCTTTCCAATAATACGGCAAAAGCCTCGCGCTGATACGCGAGGCTTTCGACCAGCTACCCTTGCTTATGCAAACGTAACTTCCTTCTCGTTCGCCACGGCGCCCGTGGTATCGCCGACTTCTTTAGCGGCTGGGCAGGCGTTGATGATAACGCTCGGGTTGGTGATGGACGGGTCGGCCATCGGCGCGATGGCGTGCACCGCATCGGGGTGCGCCTTTTTCAGCTCGTCCAAATCGCCCCACTCAAGAGCGCGCAGCGGGCAGGCCTCAACGCAAATGGGGCGCTTGCCCTCGGCGATGCGATCGCGGCACATGTCGCACTTCACGGCCTTGTTCTTTTCCTTCACCAGAATGGGCACGCCAAACGGGCAGGCGTCCACACAGGCACCCGTGCCAGTGCACACGTCTTCCTTAATGTAGACGATGCCGTCTTCATCCTTTTCAATCGCACCCGTGGGGCATGCAGCAAAGCACTTCGGGCTTTCGCAGTGATTGCATGCCTCAGACAGGTGATACGCATACGTGGTGGCGGTCACTGTGCCGTCTGCATTCTCGACGAACTCGCCACCCTCATAGTCGAACACGCGACGGAAAGCCGCCTCGGTGGACAGGTCGTGATAGTCTTTGCACGCCATTTCGCAGGTACGGCAGCCCGTGCAGCGCGTGCTATCGAAATAAAATCCGTAAGCCATTTTTCAATTCCCCCTCTTTCTTACTCGCGCTTTACGCCTTGGCAACCTGGACGATCATCGAATGCGCCGTGCCGTTGCCCTTGGCCAGCGGCGTGGGCTTGTAGGTTGTCAGCGTGTTCACGCAACCGCCCTCGTCGATCCTATCGCCCGACATGTCAGCCTTGTGCCATGCGCCCTGCGGAATGCC
>NZ_CDRRGL010000228.1:0-1515 GCF_977041755.1 Slackia sp. | reverse complement strand
CCAAATTTGTCGGCGATGTCGGCGCACACATCGTAGCTGCTACGGCATTCGCCTGGAGCTTCCTGGGCGGGACCGCCGACCGTAACGCCCGTATACCATTCGGAGTAACCCTGATTATACATATTGAGCTGCTCGGAACGCATGGCATCGGGAAGGAGGATGTCGGCGTATTTCGCAGAATCGGTCATAACGGTATCCCATACCAAAATGAACTCGCATTTGGATTCATCGACAAGAATGTCGTGCGTATGGTTGATATCGTTATGCTGATTGGTCAAACAGTTGCCCGCATAATTCCAGATAAATTTGAAATCGCTCTGAAGCTTTTCAGCGCCCATGATGCCGGCATTGGTTGCGGTCATTTCATGACCGTGGTCGACAGCGTTAACCCACTGATATACAGGGATGGTGGTTTTCACCGGATTCTTCGACGGAATGCTGCCAACCAGGCTTACGGGCGGTTCGGCTTCGCGCTGACCGGTATTGGTGCCAGGCAGGCCAATTTGACCTAACAAAATAGGAAGCATGCAAATAGCGCGCGTGGTGTCTTCGCCGTTAGTATGGCGCTGAGGACCCCAGCCCTGGCACACAAACGGAGCTTTTGCGGCAGCCAAGTCGGCCGCCAATTGGCGAATGGTATCGGCGGGAATTTGCGTAATGGCCGCAGCCCATTCGGGAGTCTTTTCGACCATATCGTAGCCAGTGCCCATAACGTAATCTTTGTACGACTTGTTCTGGCCCTTTGCGCTTTCGGGCATAGTATCGTCATCGTAACCGACGGCATATTTGTCCAGGAACTCTTTATTCACCTGGCCATTGACAATCCACTCGTGCGCGATGCCCGCAACAAGCGCGGCATCGGTTCCGGGGCGAATAGGCAGCCATTCATCGGGATGGCCCGACGCGGTTTCATTCATGCGATAGTCGATATTGACGATCTTGCCACCGCGTCCAGTTACGGCCTCGCGAACACGCGCGAAATCCCATACGGCGTTGGCTCCGCCCATGCGTGTTTCCGCGGGGCTGTTGCCGAACATCACCACAAGGTCGGAATTCGCTTCGGCCTCGCTAAACGAACTCGCATTTACCGCATCATAGGGGTTGAACGCCGTCGCCGGCTTTCCGAGCGTAACATGGTTGCCGTCTTTATCAAGATTCGCGGAGCTGCCGTACATATACGGCATAACAGCTAAGATCATATTCGCAGAGTAGTCGTAACCTTGATTTACATATCCGCCCAAAAGGCCCAACAGACGCTTGCCCGGATTGCCCGTCGCGGAATGCATGCCCGTTGCATAGTTTACATAGATGGCTTCATTGCCATAGGTCTCAATGGTGTACTTCAGCTTATCGGCAATGGTCGAAATTGCCTCATCCCAGCTGATTTGCTCAAACTTGCCCTCGCCGCGCTTGCCAACGCGCTTCATCGGGTACAGCAGGCGATCGGGGCTGTTCAGCCAACGACGCATGGAGCGACCGCGCAGGCAGGCGCGTGCCTGGAAATCGTCGTCTCCC
>NZ_CDRRGL010000227.1:0-1611 GCF_977041755.1 Slackia sp. | reverse complement strand
ATCCCGAGACGCGAGACGAGCCCTATGGCGAAGTCGCGGATTCCATGCCTCCTAGAAAAATCCCTAGGCAGCGCCCACGCCGCCCGTACCAAAACCGACACAGGTGGGTAGGAAGAGCATTCCGAGGCGATCGGGGCAACCATGGTCAAGGAACTCGGCATAATCGTCCCGTAACTTAGGGAGAAGGGACGCCCCCCAGCGTGTACCGGCTCGCCCGGGAAGCGCCGGGGGGCCGCAGCGAAAGGGCCCAAGCGACTGTTTACCAAAAACACAGGACTCTGCCAAGCCGCGAGGCGAAGTATAGGGTCTGACGCCTGCCCGGTGCCGGAAGGTCACGGGGATCCGTTAGCCTTTGGCGAAGCGGTGAACCCAAGCCCCGGTAAACGGCGGCCGTAACTATAACGGTCCTAAGGTAGCGAAATTCCTTGTCGGGTAAGTTCCGACCTGCACGAACGGCGCAACGACTTGGGCGCTGTCTCGACCATGGGCCCGGCGAAATTGCATTATCCGTGAAGATGCGGATTCCCCGCGGAAGGACGGAAAGACCCCGTGAACCTTTACTGCAGCTTGGCATTGGCCGCAGGCGCGGCGCGTAGAGGATAGGCAGGAGGCTGCGAAGCCCGGGCGCCAGCCCGGGCGGAGCCGACCTTGGAATACTGCCCCCGTCGCGTCGGCGGCCTAACCCGGGGACGGCCCGGGGACCGTGCCAGGCGGGCAGTTTGACTGGGGCGGTCGCCTCCCAAAGAGTAACGGAGGCGCGCGCAAGGTCCGCTCAGGACGGTCGGCAACCGTCCGAAGAGCGCAAGAGCACAAGCGGGCCTGACTGCGAGGCAGACAAGCCGAGCAGGGACGAAAGTCGGCTCTAGTGATCCGGCGGCCCCGAGTGGAAGGGCCGTCGCTCAACGGATAAAAGGTACTCCGGGGATAACAGGCTGATCTTGCCCAAGAGTCCACATCGACGGCAAGGTTTGGCACCTCGATGTCGGCTCATCGCATCCTGGGGCTGGAGTCGGTCCCAAGGGTACGGCTGTTCGCCGTTTAAAGCGGTACGCGAGCTGGGTTCAGAACGTCGTGAGACAGTTCGGTCCCTATCCTCCGCGGGCGCAGGAGAATTGAGGAGGGCTGCCCCTAGTACGAGAGGACCGGGGCGGACGGGCCTCTGGTGTCCCGGTTGTCGACCAACGGCACGGCCGGCTAGCCACGCCCGGAACGGATAACCGCTGAAGGCATCTAAGCGGGAAGCCGTCTCCGAGATGAGTTCTCCCTTCGGTAAGCCCCCATGCAGAACACGTGGTAGATAGGCCGCAGCTGCAAGCGCCGCGAGGCGTTCAGGCGAGCGGTACTAATAGGGCGAGCCCTTGCACCCATCCTCACCTCGAGGAAGGGCGGGGCCTGGAACGGATGGATCCTTCGCTTCGGTCGCCATGCGGCCCCCAGGGTCGCCCTGGTACCGGCGTGCGGGCGAGAGCGCCCTGCATGAGCGCGACCACAGAGGCGGGGATCACCCGATCCCATTCCGAACTCGGCAGTTAAGCCCGCCTTCGCCGAAAGTACTGCAGCGCCAGGCTGCGGGAGGACAGGGCGTCGCGCTCATGCAGGGCGCTTCCGCAT
>NZ_CDRRGL010000226.1:0-1691 GCF_977041755.1 Slackia sp. | reverse complement strand
GGTTTCTGCCGACGCGATTCCTGTCAATTGTGTTTGGCAATTATCTCGGGCGCTTTCGGGTTGCGATAAACCTGCTAAACGCTACGAGCATTTAGCAGGTCGAGTAGGTTGTGTTAAACGCTACGAGCATTTAACAGGTGCGGTTCAAGGTTGCTAAAACTTCAGGGAGATGTTCTTCGTGTCGGTGATGAGCATGCAGCCGGGTGCGTGGGTGATGGCGAATTTCGGCTTCACGTTCATGACGACCGACTGCGGGGTGACGCCGCACGGCCAGAACACGGGCACCTCGCCCTCGTGAATATCGACCGCATCGCCGAAATCGGGCTTGGAGATATCGTCAATGCCGATGACGCTGGGGTCGCCGATGTGAATCGGTGCGCCGTGGACCTTCGGAATGGCGCCTGAAATTTGCACGGCCTGCACGACCTGATCATACGGGATGGGGCGCATGCTCACGACCATGTTGCCGGACATCTTGCCCGCCGGCTCGCACGCGATGTTCGTGATATACATGCTCACGTTGCGGCCCTGCGTGTTGTGGCGCATCTCGATGCCGGCCTCAATGAGCTCGCTTTCGAAGCTGAACGAGCAGCCAATGAGGAATGCGACCAAATCGTCGCGCCACAAATCTTCGACGCTCGTGGGGTCGTCGACCATCACGCCATCGCGGTAGACGCGGTAGCGCGGGAAATCGTTGGCGATGTCGCAGTCGGCGCTGCTGGTATGGAAGAAGCGGTCGCCCACCTCCGAAACCTCCAAAATGGGGCAGGGTTTGGGGTTGCGCATCGCGAACAGCAGGAAGTCGTAGGCGTCTTCCTTCGGCAGCACGATGAGGTTGCCCTGCGCGTAGCCTGGGCACAAGCCGCTCGTGGGACCGCTGAAGCGTCCTTCGCGAATGATATGGCGCATTTCGCGCGGGGTGATGTTTGCGGGAATGTCGGAAATGCTGAGCTGTTCTTGTGCCATGGTGCTTCCTCGCGTATCTTTCTGCCGCTTTGTCGGGGCGGCGCCCGCCACTTCATACGCCGTGGTCGCGTTCTGTATGCTGCGCGCGGCGCTCGGCCAAAGCCGCATGTCGCGCATATCGCATCGATTTGTTCGTGCGGCTCGTTTTTCGGGCCGCGCCCGTTTCTTCCTCCGCTTATTCCACCGGAGGCATGGTGGGCTCGCCCGCGTGGTCGTTCGGCTCGATGCAGGGCATTTCCAGCGTGAGCCTGCCCCGTGCGTTGGCGCGCACGTTGCGGTAATAATCGCGCTCGGCCACGAGCAGGCGCTGCGCTTCGATGACCGAAACGGGCTTGAACTGCACGTACTGCTTGGTCGCGCGCTGCACAAGCAGCGGAATGTCGACGCTCGCGACGGTGGCGATTTTCGCGTAGCCGCCCGTTGTTTGGCGGTCGGCGAGCATTACGATGGGGGTGCCCTGCGCGGGGATTTGAATCGAACCCAGCGCAATGCCGTCGGAAATGATGTCGGAACCGCGGCTCGATTCGATTTGCGGGCCATCGAGGCGGCAACCCATGCGGTCGGTTTGCGCGCTTACCTGGTAGCGTTCCTTATAGAACGTGTCAATGCCGCGGCTCGTGAACAAATCGCTTTGCGGACCGGGCACTACGCGAATTTCCTGCGTGAGGTACTCGAAATGGTAGAACGGGTCGTTGCGGTAGTGGTTGGGGCCGAAATCGTAGTAG
>NZ_CDRRGL010000225.1:0-1733 GCF_977041755.1 Slackia sp. | reverse complement strand
CAAGCCGAAAAGCTCGGCGTTCCCCATATAAGTGGCCTGCCCATGCTCGTCGCTCAGGCGAAGGCGGCAAGCGAGCTGTGGCAGCACAAGCAAATCAGCAATGAAATCGTGAACGAGATTGTCGAGAAAATCACGTTCGAAGAGGGCAATATCGTGATTATCGGAATGCCTTCGGGCGGCAAGAGCACTATTGGCTCGCTGCTCGCCAAGCAGCTCGGCCGCGAATTCGTCGATATCGATGACTATATTCCCGAAGCGGCCGGTAAATCTATTGCTGACATTTTTGCGGAAGATGGCGAGGAGGCGTTTCGCGCCATCGAGACGCAGGTTACGGGCGATGTATGCAAGCGCAGCGGTTTGGTTATCGCGTGCGGTGGCGGGGTCGTTACCAAGGCGCGCAATTACGACTTGCTGCATCAGAACGGCATCGTCTTGCTGCTGAAGCGCCCGCTAGAACTGCTCGTGTCCGACGGACGGCCCATGTCCATCACAAAGGGCATCCCTGCTCTTGCGCGAGACCGTGGCCCGAAATATGACGCCTGGGGCGATATCGTGGTTTCCAACGACGCCGACCCGATGATCGTCGTGGGACGCGCGCTCGAAAAGCTGCAGAAGTAATTCATTTCGGCGGAGAAAATCGACATTATTAGAGATGGAGCTCCTGTGGCATGGGACCACGGAGGGAACTTCCGCGCGAGCCGAAAGCAACCTCATGTGGCTTTCGTGCGAGCCGGCACTTCTTTTCCGCTATGGTTCCGTGCCACGCAGGAGCGGTGAGTAGAGGCAAACTCATGAAATTTCTTGTTATGAATGGGCCGAACATCAATATGCTTGGCGTTCGTGAGCCCGATATCTACGGAAAGCAAGATTACAAGGCGCTCTGCCAGCTCGTGCGCGATACTGGGGCCGAGCTGGGCGACGAGGTCGAGCTTTTCCAGAGCAACCACGAGGGCGCGCTGGTTGACCGCATTCAGGAGGCGTTCGGAAAGAGCGATGCCATAGTCATCAACCCCGCGGCATATACGCATACTTCGGTGGCTTTGCTCGACGCATTGAAAGCCGTCGGCATTCCGTATGTTGAGGTTCATATTTCTGACGTGACTAAGCGAGAGGATTTCCGCCAGGTTTCCTTCGTGCGTCAGGCTGCGCTTAAGACCATAATGGGGCAGGGCATTGAAGGTTATCGGCAGGCTATGCTGTTTTTGCACGACCATCTTGCGAAATAACGTATTGCTGGCTAAAATATTCAGGTTGCAATTTTCTGACCCCTATAAAGGAGAACGTCAACGTGAATCCGTTGCTTATTTTGGTCCTTATCGTCTGGGCTGTTTCTGGTGTTGGCCTTATCGTGTTCGTGCTGCTGCATTCCGGCAAGGGCACCGGCGTTTCCGACATGATCGCCAGCTCCCTGTATTCCACTCAGACCGGCACGAACATCATCGAAAAGAATCTTGACCGCATCACGATTATTTTCGCGATTGTTTTCATGCTGTCGCTGCTCGCGCTCATGCTTCTGTACCCGCAGGGCACGATTTCTCGCTAGGTTTCGAAATTTCTTCAAATTGGGTCTTGCTCAATTCAGAGAGTTCCGTATAATACCAAATCGCTGCTTGCAATACGCAAGGAACCACGTCGGAGTGGTGGAACGGCAGACACGCTAGCTTGAGGTGCTAGTGCCCACATACCGGGCGTGCGGGTTCAAATCCCGCCTCCGACACCATCGAAACTTGAAA
>NZ_CDRRGL010000224.1:0-1803 GCF_977041755.1 Slackia sp. | reverse complement strand
ACGACAGCGAGCTGTAGCCCAGGTTCACGAGCACGCCCATGAGCGTCACGTACACAATAGTCACGATAAGCGAGCGCTTGCGAGACCAGCCAGCGCCGTCGGAAATAATAGACGTGCAGGTTTCAACAAGCGAAAGCGAGCTCGTAAGAGCCGCGAACAAAACGAGCACGAAGAACACGACGCCGATGATAGTCGCTGCGCCGCCAAGGTTTTCGAACACCTGAGGCAGAATGATGAACATAAGCGACGGGCCGGAGTTCTGAGCCACAGCATCGCCCGAACCAAGCGCGGCAAACGTAGCGGGAACGATCATGAGACCTGCGAGCAGCGAAACGCCGAATGTGGTGCCCGCGATTTGCGTAACCGAAGACGTGAGCTTCGTGGACTTCTGTAGATAAGAGCCATACGTCACCATAATGCCCATAGCGAGTGACAGAGTGAAGAACGTCTGTCCAAGCGCGGAAATAATCAATTCAGGCGAAAACTTGCTGAAGTCGGGAACCAGATAGTAGGCAAGGCCGTCCATAGCACCCGGCAGAGTGAGCGCGTAAATCGCAACAGCAGCAGCCATCACGATAAGGGCGGGCATCATGATGAGGTTTGCCTTCTCGATGCCCTTGTTCACACCAAGCGCGACGATGAAATACGTCAAAGCCATGAAAATGAGCATGAAGATGATGCTCTCAGCGCCGGAAGTAATGAAACCCGAGAAATAGTTGCCGCCGTCGGCAAGCACCTCAGGAGCAGTCACGATATAGCCGAACACGTATTTCGTGACCCAACCGCCAATTACGCAGTAATACGGCACGATAATAAACGGCACCGCCGACATGAAAATGCCAATGAACGCATACTTCTTGCCAAATGCTTTGAATGCCCCGATAGAGCTCTGGCCCGTCTTGCGGCCAAGCGACGTTTCAAGCAGCAGCAACGCCAAGCCAATGGTGAACACGAAAACGAAGTACATGAGCAAAAACGTGCCGCCGCCGTATTTCGCCGCCAAATAGGGAAAGCGCCACATGCTGCCCAAGCCAACCGCGGAAGCGGCTGCAGACAACACGAAGGCAAGCTTGCCTGACCACGTTGCACGTGATTTTGTAGTTTCTGACATGAGATTCCTCCCGCCGCGCATACGGCGCGCAGGCACGTGGCATGCCCGCGTTCTTTCTTCTATCGAAACGAATTGGACCCTGGCGCGTGGCGCCGCATGGGGCCAAAAGACTTAAGGCGATATTCTAAATCAGCTTTCGGAAAAACCCTCCGACTATCGGGTTTTTCTCGTAGACGGCACAATGGCCACAGAACCACCGCTTTTGCGCCGCATTCTGAAACGAGGCATAGCTAAGCTTCAAAATACCACGCTCACAACGAGCGAAGCTTCGAGCGCCGGAAGAAATCGTCACCCGGAAGCACTATGCGGGCGAGCGAAAGCGAAGTCGCCCAAAAGCCCCATACATATTGGGAAATCGACGACTCCTCGTTGCACAATTAGCCGCGAAGAGGCTGCATGTCTTCGGGGTATTCAACATTCCAGAACACCAAACCGGCCGCAGGCGCATTTTGGCCCGCCGCCCGCCTGTCGCACGCCGCCAGCACGTCGCCCACCCATGCAGGCGACTTGCTGCCACGGCCAACCTCCACAAGCGTTCCAACTATCGTGCGCACCATGGAATGCAGAAACGCGTTGCCCACCACCCGAATGGTCACGACTTCGGTGCCAGCGATAACCTCGGGGTACACCGAAAGCTCCATAACGTCACGATGCGTTGGCTTGCCAACCGCCGAAGCCGCCATACAAAAACT
>NZ_CDRRGL010000223.1:0-1847 GCF_977041755.1 Slackia sp. | reverse complement strand
TATTCGTTGTCAGCCCCATCGAACACGATAATCGCTTCGAAGTCGCGGCCAGCGTACATCACCACATCGTCAATGAGCGCTTCGCGAGCGCGATTGAACGAATCGGTATCGTAATCGGGGTTCGGGCCGGGATTGCGCATGTCGCGATAACGCGAACCGCTGCGCAGCACGTTATAGCCATCGACGAGCAATAATTTCCTGCGTTGCTTTGCCATTGCGAACAGGCGCCCCGCTATTCGCCTTCGGCGGCGCGAACGGTGGTCTGGCGCATCCACTCATACATGACCGCCGTGCACGCCTGGGCAACGTTGAGGGAACCAACATGGCCCGCCTGCGGCAGCTTCACCAGGAAGTCGCACTTCTCGAGCGTGAGACGGGCAAGGCCTTCGGCCTCATTGCCCATTACAAGCGCGATTTTGCCATAGAGCGGGGCTTCCCATACCGTATGCTGAGCTTTCTCGCTCGCGCCAGCAACCCAGAAACCCGCCTTCTTCAGGCGGTCAATCGCCGAAGCAAGGTTGGTCGCCTGGGCGCAGCGCACATGGTTAATGGCGCCCGCCGAGCTTTTATAGGTAGCCGCAGTCACGCTTGCCGAGCGCTTGCCCGGAATAATGAGGCCGCTCGCGCCAATCACGTCAACCGAACGCGCGATGGCGCCAAGGTTGCCCGCATCGGTAATGTGATCGAGCAGCACCACGAGCGCGGCGCCGTTGTTCTTTTCGGCATCACGCTCGGCAATTTTCAGAATGTCGGTGACGCTGGAGTACTGGTACGGCTTCGCATGCGCCATAACGCCCTGATGGCTGCCGCGCTCGCTGCGTTCGTCGAGCACCTTGCGAGGCACGGTTTTCACGGGCACGTCGTACTGCTTTGCCTTGCGCAAAATGTCTTTGATTTGGCTATCTTGCTGAACGTTGTCGGCCATAAGCACGGAAATGAGCGGCATTTGCGCGCGCAACGCCTCAATGACCGGGCGTTTTCCTTCAATATAGTCTGCCACGTGGGCTCCTTTTCATGTGCATTAAGCACTCAGTCGTTTTCGCTCCGGCGGTGCGGTCCTGTCCATGACCACGCCGGGCTACCGTTCGCTTCGCTCACTATGCGCCCGCCTGGCCGCATTTCATATTGAGAAGAAATGCCCATATGAACGCAGACGGTCACAAACAGGGCCGCACCGCCGGAGCGAAAACGACGAAGCGACCCAACCCTTGGTTATTTCGCCTTGACGCGAGCGCCGGCGGCGGTGTCTTCCACCACCAGGCCAAGCTCGCCCAAAGCATCACGAATGGCATCGGCCACGGCCCAGTCTTTCGCGGCGCGCGCTTCAGCACGAGCGGCAATAAGGGCTTCAGCAGCCTCGGCCGTGTCGTCGCCGGCGTAACCAGCGCGCTCAGCAGCAAGCGCAATGATTTCGACAGGCAGCTCCGCCTCCTGCTCGGGGAGTTCGATACCTAAAACGTCCATAGAACGCTCGATGAACTCGGCAGCCGCAACTACCACCTCAGCATTAACCGCACCGTCGGCGGCATCGAGGTACGAGTTCGCTTCGGTGATGAAGCCGAAGAATGCGCCCAGGGCACCTGCGGTGTTGAAGTCGTCATCCATGCAGGCCTTGAACTCGACATCGGCAGCCGCAACAGCGTCGGCGAGTTTTTGAGCCAATGCGGCATCGGGCTCGCCCGTCGCGTGGGCCGCAGCCCAACGCAGGTTCTGAGCCGTGCCCGCAATACGAGCCAGCGAGCTTTCCGCGCCTTCCAGGCGCTCGAAGCTGAAATCGAGCGGGCTGCGATAGTGCGTTTGCAGCATGAGCAGGCGAAGTGCTGCCGCCGAATGTTTCTCGAGCACTT
>NZ_CDRRGL010000222.1:0-1975 GCF_977041755.1 Slackia sp. | reverse complement strand
GGAGACGCGCGCGTTTATTTCGTCCTCATTACTTGAATATTTCCTGTTCGTAACGCCAGTTTCGCCTTTGTTACGGCTTGGTTTTTCAGCCGTTAACTCATCTTTGTGCGCCCCTTGCGCGCGTCGAAGCTCCCCATAATGAAGTGCGTCATATCCATGGGCGCACAAAACGCCGGGTGTGGAGAGGCCATTTTCGAATATTCGGTTTCGCGAGCCTTATTTCGGAAACGCATGGGGAACGGCCGCTCCACAAACGGCAATCAATGCGCCCGCCGGAAGAAGGGAGCAATCATGTTTGATCCAGGCAGCACCGGATTCATGATTCTGGGCGCGATGTTGGTGTTCTTGATGACGCCTGCACTTGCATTTTTCTACGGCGGCCTTTCTCGCCGCAAAAATGTGCTGAACACCATGTTCATGTCAATCGCCGTAATTGGTTTCGTCGGCGTGTTGTGGATTGTGGCCGGCTGGTCGTTCGCCTACGGCGGCGACGGCAGCTGTCCGTTCTTCGGCGGTTTCGACCAGATCTTCTGCGTGGGGCTGCTCGATAACATGCTGGGCGGCAGCGATCTGGCGCTTTCCCACGACACGTACCCCGTGCTCGTTGACGTCGCTTTCCAGGCTGCGTTCGCCATTATCACCATCGCTATTATCACGGGCTCCTTGGCTGGCCGCATGAAGTTTGGTGCGGTGCTCGCGTTCATCTCTATTTGGCTGTTGCTCGTGTATGCCCCCTTGGCCCACATGGTGTGGGGTGGCGACGGCTCGCTCATCGGCGACACCATTGGTGCGCTCGACTTCGCTGGCGGCGACGTTGTGCATATCTCTTCTGGTCTTACGGGTCTCATCCTGTGCGTGCTGCTCGGCAAGCGTCGCGGCTACGGCATGATGAGCTATCGCCCGCACAACATTCCCTTTGTTGCCCTGGGCGCTTCGCTTCTGTGGTTCGGCTGGTTCGGTTTCAACGGCGCTTCTGCATTCGCCGCCGATGGCGTTGCTGCGCTCGCGTTCCTCAACACTATGGTTGCACCTGCTGCCGCCATGATTTCCTGGATGATTGTTGAGCGTCTGCGCTCTGGCAAGGCGACGCTTGTTGGCGCATGCACGGGCATCGTTGCCGGCTTGGTCGTCATCACCCCGGCTGCTGGCTTCGTTGATGTGTGGGCCGCTGTTGTCATGGGCCTCATCGTTTCCCCCATTTGCTATTCGGCCATGGCGTTCCTCAAGCCGAAGCTTGGCTATGACGATGCTCTTGACGCATTCGGCTGCCACGGCATCGGCGGCATGGTGGGCGGCGTGCTCACCGGCATCTTCTGCGTGCCCGACCTCTCCTGGACCGACTTCGGCGGCCTGCTGTACACCGGTGATCCCACGCTGCTCATCGCTCAGATCGAGGGCATCCTTATCACCATCGTGTTCGTTGCTGTAATGTCGGCCATCATCGGCCTTGTGGTGAAGGTTCTGTTTAAGGGCAGCTTGCGCGTGTCCGCCGAGGAAGAAGCCGAAGGCCTTGATGCTCGCGAGCACGGCGAGAGCGCATACCCCGCGTTCAATGGCCTGGACTAACTGGTAGCTCGGAAATTCGAAAGGAGCCATCGATGAAAAAGATTGAAGCCATCGTTCGCCCGGCGAAGCTTGAAGCGCTCAAGGATGCGTTTCTCGAGGCTGGCATCAAAGGCATGACTATTTCCCAGGTGCAGGGTTGCGGAAATCAGCATGGCTGGAAAGAGTACTACCGCGGCAGCGAGGTTATCGTGAACATGCTGCCGAAGATCATGCTCACCGTGGTCGTCGAGGATGATAAGGTCAATTCCACCGTCGAACTTATTTGCAATACCGCCCGTACCGGCGAGGTGGGCGACGGCAAGATTTTCGTCTCGCCCGTCGAGCAGGTGGTTCGCATTCGTACTGGCGAAAGCGGAGAAGGGGCGGTATAGGGTTGCTCCTGAACCGCACTCGCCAGATTGCCGTCTGT
>NZ_CDRRGL010000221.1:0-14261 GCF_977041755.1 Slackia sp. | reverse complement strand
TAGGTCATGGTCACATCATTGGCAACAGCCACGATTTCGTCTGCATATTCAGTCACGGTTAGCGTACCGATATGCTCCTCGACCGTATAGTTGCTGCGCTTGGCAGTAGTACCCTCATCCGACCAGTAAATCGCGTAGGCATTCTCGCTCTCGCCGACCTCAGTCTGGGAGCCAGTGGTCTCGAAGACCGCAGTCTCGTTGTTGACAAAGCCCTCGATGCTGCCTTCGGCCGTAAGAGGCTTTCCGTTGTAGACCATCGAATCGGACGGAGTGGTCACAATAAGCTTGGCAGGCAAAATCTGATAGGCCACATCGGCGCTACCGGTGTAATTGCCCTTGCCCGTAACGGTAACGCGAACCGTGCCGACATTCGTGACATCCTCGGTGAAGGACAGCGTGTAATCTTTGTCCTTCGTCAGCGTCTTGTCGCCGTCTTTGACGGTCGGCTCTTGCTGTTGAGCAAGGCCGTTGTAAGTAACGTCGTTCAGACCCTCAACGGAGAAGCCTTCCGCGGTCACCGATTTAGGAGTTACCTCGAGAACGCCTTCTTCCTTAAGGACGACATAGTTACCAGCCGCAACGTCATTCGACCACTCGATGGCGATCTCATTCGTGAGCGACCCGACTTCCGTGATGGAATTAGGCGCCGTCATGCTCGCCACGTCATCCTCGACGAAACCAGCGGCGCTGGTCACAACAACATCATGAGAGAAGAGCGGCGTGCCGTCGTAGGCTTTGGAAGCGCTCGCAGACTTGACAGTTACCTCACGCGGAAGAATCTTGTAGCTACGCGAGAAATCACCCTTGTAATTGCCAATACCCGAAACCGTTACGGAAACACCGGCCTCGGTCACGTTCTTGGCATCGCCATCGAAGGCGAGCGTGTAGTCGCGATCCTTAACGAGGAGGTTGCCCTTCGCGTCGGTAACCGTGGGCTCTTGGAACTGGTCTTTGCCTTTGTACAGAAGGTCAGACAGCTCGCCAACTTTAATACCGGTATAGGATTCCGGATTGTCGGGGTCGACCGACTGAGGCTCAATACTCAGCTTGCCCTCGGTCTTGGTGATGTCATAGTTGCCCTCGCCAAAGCCTTCGGTCCAATCCCAAACGATTTCATTGTCGACTTCGCCATCGGCCACATTCGTTACAGTGCCAATCGCCTTAAGGCCAGACACTTCGCCTTCGACGAAGCCGTCACAACCCACGGTGACCCCGGGCTTAGTGAGCGGCGTGCCGTCGTAGACCTTGGAAGCGCTCGCGGACTCGAGAGTCACCTGGCGCTTCATGATTTCATAGGTCACCTCGGCCTCACCGGCGTAGTTGCCCTTGCCCTCGACGGTCACGGTCACGGTACCGACGTTGGTCGTGTCTTTGCTGTATACGAGCGTATAGTCAATGCCCTCCGTAAGCAGCGTGTTGCCGTCTTTTACCTCGGGCTTCTGCTTCTGGGACTTCCCGTTGTACGTGACATGAGGAAGCTTACCGACGCTCATGCCCTTACCAGCTTCGGGATCAACGCTCTTCGGAGTGATGGTGAGCTGGCCGTCGACGACCACGAACGTCACCTTGGAGAAGTTGCCGTTCGTATTCTTGAAGTCCTCGGACTTGAGCTCCATGTCATAGGTGCCGACATTGGTCGCGCTCACAGAGTCGTTGCCCGTGAACTCGAAGTCGGTATTCTTATACAGCTCGTTGGAAGCGCTGAAGTCGTAGCCGCTCACCGTCTTCTGGGTTCCATCGTATTCGAAGGTTCCGCTGTGCTCGGTGATGGTAACGACGACCTCGGTATTGTCCTGGGTTACGATCAACTTGCCGGGGTTGGACGTAACCAGGTAGTCGCTTTCGCTCGTAACCTCATTGAACGTGTACGTGAACTCGTTGTCGCTCTCGCCGACATTCGTTTGAGAGCCAGTGACGTTGCAAGTCACGCCCTCGCCATCGAGGAAGCCAACGTCCACGCCAAGCGGAGTGGAGGTTACGGTGTCATTGGTAAGAGGTTTGCCGTCATACACCTTGTTCGCGCTGGCAGAAGTCAACGTGACAGGACGCTTGTTAATCGCGATTTTTTCAGAGCTCGTAGCGTATTGACCAGCAGTGTAGTTGGAACCTGTGGCACGAAGCAGCACCTTCTGGGAGCCGAAATGCGTCAGGCTAATCTCGGCCGGGTCAAAAGTCCACGTTTCGCCATCGATGCTGTATTCAATATTGAGCTCATTGCCGTGTTTATCGGTCGCATGAGCGGCGAAGGCCGAAAGCGGATTGCCGTCATACACCTTCTGCACGTCTTGCGTAGTCCAAGTGACGTCGTTTGCGTCAATCTGGCCGCCCTCAATCTTGAGCCAGCCATCTTCAACCACGAACGTCACGTTCGAGAAGTTCGCGCTCGTATTGGAGAACTGACCCTTATCGAGACCCATCTTGTAGGTACCGACATTCGTGCCCTTGGCAACAGCAGCGCCAGTGAAGACGAAGTCTCCAGTCCCATACAGGTCATTGGAGGCTCCGAAGCCGTAATCGCGCACCGTCTTCTCAGCGCCATCGTAGGTCTTGGTCGCAGTGTTGCCCTTGATGGTCACGGTCACCTCATCGCTGACCGGAGTCACCTTAAGAGTGCCGTACTCAGGGTCGTCAAACATATAGTTGCTGGCCTTGGTGCCCTCGTTCAGCGTGTAGGTGAATATATTCTGAACGGTGCCCGCATTCGTGATTGCGCCCGTATAGGAATACGTCGCGCCTTCGCCCTTGGCAAAGCCGGTCACAGATTCCATCTCATGCTTGGCGTGCTCGTTGCCATCATAGACCCATTCGCCGGAAGCGGACTTCATATGCACAGAAGCCTGCTTAATTACCAGCGAGCCGCTCTTGGTGGTCACGGAGAACTGATCAGACACGTCGTTGCCCGAGGCGTCAACGACTTTGGCCGTGCCCGTGATGGCGTTGGAGTACGTGCCCGCATCGGTTCTGGCCACGCTCGCGCTGAGGCCCGACACGGTGTATTCGTTGCCGTCGACCGGGAACTCGAGGGTCTTGAAGCCCTCGGCCATATGCTCATTGCCGTCGTAGGTGAACTCGGCGGAGTTCGACTCAACCTCGATCTCGTACTTCGCGTCGCGGTTGGTAACGGTCAGCGTGCCCTCGGACTTCGTAATGGTATAGTTGTCGGCCTTGGTGCCCTCGTTCAGCGTGTAGTCAAACGCGTTGGGCGAAGACCCAACGACGGTCTGGGAACCCGTGAACGTGTACGTCGCCCCCTCGCCCTTGGCGAAGCCGGACTCGGTTTCGAGCGCGGTGCCACCGTTCTTGAGCGCGGTACCGTCGTACTTCTTGTTCAAATCGGCGGATTTAAGGGTCACTTGTGCTTTGTCGACCTGAACAAAACCGTCGGTTACCTTAAAGGTCACGTTTTTGAAGTTGGTCGTATCAGCGTTGGTGAATTGGTCCTCAAGACCCATGGTGGTCGTACCGGCATCGGTGCGATGAGCCTTCGCTTCGCCAGAGAAGTTCACTTTGTCCTGCGTGTACAGCTCATTATCCGAAGTGAAGGTATAGCCCTCGGCCGTATGCTCTTCACCGTCATAGGTTGCTTGCTTGTTGTCACCAACAATAGTAACAACAACGGGCGAGGTAATGGCATTGACCGTCAAGTCGCCCTCGAACTGAGTAATCTCGTAATTAGCAGATTGCGTGCCCTCGTTCAGGGAGTACGTGAACGTATTCTTGCTCGACCCAGCATTCGTCTGAGAACCAGTAATGTCAAAGCTCGCGCCCTCGCCGTCGACGAAGCCGTCACCAGACACCTTCACATTGGACTGCTCGTTTTTCGTAAGCGCAGTTCCGTCATAGCTCTTCTCGGCAGAATCGGATGCCAGAACAACCTCTCGCGGGGAAATGGTCAACGAGCCGTCGTTTTCAACCACGAACGTCACGTTCGAGAAGTTCGCGCTCGTATTGGAGAACTGACCCTTATCGAGACCCATCTTGTAGGTACCGACGTTCGTGCCCTTGGCAACAGCAGCGCCAGTGAAATCGAAGTCATTGGCGGTATACAGGCCATTGGGGCATGCAACGGTATAGCCCGTCACGGACTGCTCGGTTCCATCGTATTTCAGGGTCGCGGAGTTGCCCGTAATGGTAACGGTCACTTCATCGCTGACCGGAGTTACCTCGAGGTTGCCCGTTCCTTTCGTTATGTCGTAATTATTGGCGTTCGTTCCGTCGGCGAGAACGTAGCCATCGATGCCACTCTTGCTCGTGCCCACGTTCAGCTGGGAGCCAGTAAAGGTAGCGCTCTTGACGCCCTGATCCTTCACGAATCCCTCGGTTACAAATTCGCTCGCCTTAAGATCGGTGCCGTCGTAGGCCTTGGTCGCGTCTTTGGGCGCAATAGTAGCCTTGGCTTTATTGATTACCAGCGAACCGCTCTCGGTGGTCACGGAGAACTGGGAGGTCACGTCATTGCCCGCAGCGTCAGTAACCTTGGCCGTGCCGGTAACGTTGTTGGGATAGGTGCCCGCATCGGTTCCAGACACGCTCGCGCTGAGGCCCGACACAGTGTATTTATTGCCGTCAACCGGGAACTCGAGGGTCTCAAAACCTTCGACCGCATGCTCGTTGCCGTCGTAGCTGAACTCGGCGGAATTGGCAGTCACCGTGATTTCGTATTTCTCACCGTCAGCGCGGTCGGTAACGGTCAGCGACCCCTTCGCTGCCGTGATGTTGTAATTATCGGCGTTGGTACCCTCGGCATAGTCCCACTCCGTAATCGAGCTTTCGCTTGATCCGGGCACGGTCTGAGAGCCGTCGTATTGCGGGTCGGCGATGCTCTGGCCGTCGACGAACGAACCCGATACAATCTCCCAGTCGGTAGCCTTAAGGGGCTTGCCGTCGTAGGCCTTGGTAGCATTCTTAGGCTTAATGGTCACGGCGCGTTTGTCAATGACAAGCTTGCCGTTAACCGTCTTAACCTTGAACTGGGAGGTCACATCGTTGCCCGCTACATCCTTAACGACAGGGGTGCCGCTGACCTCGTTCGCATACTCGCCCGCATCGGTTCCAGACACGGTTGCACTAAGGCCCTCAACGGTGAACTGAGCGCCCTTGTCGTTTGTGAATGGGGTGCCGGTCACGCCAGAGGCGGTCTTTTCAGTTCCGTCGTAGGTCTCCGTCGCGGAATTGGCGGTCACCGTAATCTCGTACTTTTCAGCCTCTTCACGGTCGGTAACGGTCAGCTTACCTTCGGCCTTATCGATGTCGTAGTTCTCGGCCTTGGTGCCCTCGTTCAGCGTGTAGGCGAACGCGTTGTCGGAGGAGCCAACGAGGGTCTGGGAGCCCGTGAACGCATACGTCGCACCCTCGCCCTTAGCGAAGCCGGACTCGGTCTCGAGCGCGGTAGCGCCGTTTTCGAGCGCGGTGCCGTCGTACTTCTTGCTCAGGTCGGCGGACTTCAGGGTGACCTTAGCCTTGCCGATTACAAGTGAGCCAGGCTTGGCGCTTACAACGATATATTTCTTGGTTTTGTCAACGGCACCAACGGTGCCTTCCGTGAATTGAGCAGGGTACGTGCCCGCATCGGTGCCGTTTGCGCCGACGGTAATGCCGGAGAAATCGGCATCTTCGGGCGCACCGGTAAAGCCGGAAGCACTCTGCTCGGAACCGTTGTAGGTCCTTGTATCGGAATTGGCGACAAGACTAACGTTCTGGTAGTAGTACACGTTGATGGAACTCTTGCCATCGCGATTAACGGTGATGGTCACATCTTGGTTGGACACGGCGGTATACCCGTCAATATCCTTCGCAAGATCAGACGCCTTTATCTGGATGCCCCAAGGAGCGCTCTTTGTTTCAGAGTCGGCAACCTTTTGTTCGGTACCATTCAAGTAGTAGTTCACCGAGTATTCAGCAGAATTCTTCTCATACCAGAAGGTGATATCGTTATCGCTGCTTCCGAGGGTTTTCTCAATAGGGCTGGAGCATCCATCTGCAAGGTGATAGCCGTCAATGGTCTTGGCATCTGCAGAAACCTTCTCACTTTGCTCGCCATATCGAGTATCTGGGTCGGCGAGCTGTTTTTCGGTGCCTTTTTCAAGATATTTAATCCGATAGGAAAGAAGCTCCTGCCAGTTTGCCGTGATGGTTACGTTGCCTGCGGGCATAGCGAAGGTATCGCCACTCTTAAGCGCGGTAGTATCAGGCAGGCCTTCGATGGTCCAACCGGTGAATTTGTATCCCTCGCGAGTGGGCTCGCTCTTCACCGTTTGTGTCGAACCTTCCTGGGCAATATACGTGGTTGCATCGGAGTTGGTCCATGAACCGCCAGCAAGGTCATAGGCAACCTGGAAACCGCCCACGTACTTGGCATAGAAGTTCGTAGAGCTGTTAACCGTATACGGGAACGTTGCAGGCTGCGTGAAACTCCGGTCTAAATACCAGCCAGAGAATGTGTAAGTTACACCATCGACCGTCTTGGTTTCAGGGAACTGCTCGTTCATCACATCGGAAGGCTGGGTGGCGTTACCGGAAATATAGTTCCTGGCTCCCTTTTGCTCAAACTGCGTGCTGCCCGCATCGCGCAGGTAATACTTCACCAGTGCAACATTCTTACATTTGATGGAGACATTGCAGTCAAGATGCATATCGGGGTTGGTTCCGTTGTTCCTTGAGATCTTTGCGGGAACAAGAGCGATTTCTTCTACATCATCCTTAGTAAAGGTAACGCCCGGAAGCTGGGCCTGGATGGTCGTCTTATAGTTATCGAAGATTTCATTCCAAGCGTCAGAGTCCCTCGGCACAACGTTGGTGCCATTGGGCCACGAAACAACGCGCTGATCCACGTTATCGAAGCAATTCTTGCCACCCGCCCACGTAGCACCGGTGGTATTCACCATTGCGGTGCCAAGCGATGTTTTTCCCCAGTGACCCGAGTCGTTCGAGTTGGCATCTTTGGTAGGGTCGAGCAGGTAGTAAACGAGCGCTTGATCAGTCGCATCTTTCGTTGCGGTAACCGTCACATCTTTAGACGCAGAAACTTCCGAACCGCCGACAGCACTTATGAACGAAACCGTGACCGTTGCCGTTCCTTGGCGAACGCCCGTAACGTTACCGCTGTTGTCAACCGTCAGGATGTCTTCATTAGACGAGGACCATTCATACGTTCCTGTAGCTTCCGCGGGGTCGACCGTTGCCGTCAGCTGAATATTTGAGAACTGCGTAACGGTATCGCTGCCAGAAATAGAGATAGACCGAGCGGGCATGGCAGGCTGAACAACGACGGTAAACGTCTCAGTCTTCTGGTTCCAGTCAATCAGGCTCGAATAATACTTATGCGTGATAGTGACATTGCCTGCGCTTTTTCCAGTCACATCGGCAGAACTACCCTTGCTAGAAACCGTAACCTTTGTCGTATCCGAAGAACTCCAGCTATCACTAATGCCGGAAGTGCCCTTAATGGTTTTAGTTTCGCCTATAGCAATCGTGTAGTCTGCGCTGCCGTTCACATCGCTCGCAGCAGCAGCGCCACCGCCAAGCACTCCACCAAGCACGGTGCCAACGTTTCCAGGAGAAGAGCTGGCTTCAACGGTCAACGTTGCGCCCTTGGCAATATCGCTCGATGCAACAACGTAAACGCCATCGGCGTCAGGGATAAGGGGGGGGGATTCCTGACCAGCAACGTTTACAAGCACGCGATTCAGCTTACAGGCAGAATCGGGCACAACCGTGAATTTGAAATCTTTATCGGCGGAAACCGTGACCTTCGTGGCGGGCAAGCTCACGAGTTCATTGGTGCCGTCGGCCTTCTTGATCGAAGCGTTTTTCAGCACAAGCGAAATATCGTATTCAGTTTTCGCCTGGGCAGCAGCCGCCTGCGAAGAGCCTTGGTTGTCTACCGCGGAATCCTCTTCCACGGCATCTTCCACAGCAGAAGCCTCTTCCTCGTCGGAAGCGCTCGGCGCCGATGCCGTCGCCGGCTTGTCAGCTACCGACTCGGCAGCAGCCTGCTCGTCGGAAGCCGCAACCGGAGCGGCCTCGTCAGCAGCAGCCAAAGCCATTGCGGCAGAATCGTCTGCCGTCTCTTCCAGGGCTTGAGTCTCTTCAGGTTGCGCGACTTCAGCTTGCACCTGATCGGCCTGCGCCGATTCATCGCTCGCGAAAGTCTCCGACGGGTTCACCGCCGGCCAACCGAAGCCCAGCAGCACTACCGAGAGCACTACCGAAAGGGCTTTGTGTTCGAAAGAGTAGCGGTCTGCCACACTTTCTCTTCTTGTTTTTTCCCTCATTCTTTCAGTCATTTCCGTCCCCCATCAACCGCATTAACCTTCAATCGGTTGCCTTCATGGCTTGAGCAGCTCCTTTGCGATATCTCAGTAAGATTAGTTCCTAAAAGAAAGTGAACCAGGGGTAGCAAAGATAGTTCCTCAACATGTTATTTTAACACTTGAACGCAGTTTCTCTTGATTTTTAAGGTAAAAGGTGAGTCATAAGGCCACCCCGCGCCCTGAGACGCCCGTTTAACGGCCGCCACACCCAAGGAAAACCCCATAGTTTTACAGCTTTGGGAAGAACCGCTCAGAAGTTGCGCAACAAATTGATTTTTTACGCTATGTTACCCCCCCCCGCGTAAAACGCAAAGCGCTATCTTTCTCCATAGGGCGCTTGCATGGCGAAAGGTCAGGATGGCCGCGGCGCGATAACAAGCGAAGATGTGGGTTGATTACATGCGGCATTACTGATCAGGGTCTGTATTCTTGGTCCATTTGCCAAACAGCGTCATGGAGGTTGCAAGCTCGGCATCATCGTCCCATTTGGCAGTGCAGTCTTCATCGGTATACCAACTATTGAACGTCCAACCATCGGCAAGCTGCTGCTACTTGGCGGCGTTCCAGTAGCGCGTGCCCTTGGTACCAGAAATCTGAACATTTGTGCTCTTGAACTCGCCCTTGCCAGTGAAGATGATGTCTGTGAGAGCGTTGTTTGTTGTTGGCCGTAACCGTGGAGTTGCCGACCGTGACGATAAACGTGCCCGTAAAGCCAGAACGGCAGTGGTCAGGGGCGTAGGTTGAGCCGCTCTCGATGTTCACGTTGTAGCCGCCGTCGCCGCCATCCCACTCAAGAGCGTCCTGCTTGTAGTTCTTAATGGTGAGATTAGAGCCATTCTTCAAGTTGGGCTTATTGTTGTTGCAGAAATAGATGGCATGAACGTTGCCAGCGCCGGCGCCATCTATGGTAAGCGTAGCGTCATCGAGCGTGAGCGAGGCATCCTCGCTTGCGCACACAGACATCCAATTCCACTCGGCGGTAAATACCTGAGAAACAAAAAAGCCGCTCGTTTGAGCGGCTTAAACATGTAAGTGGTGCGCCGTGAGGGATTCGAACCCCCGACGTACTGATTCGTAGTCAGTCCCTCTATCCAGCTGAGGTAACGGCGCATTGCTTTGTCAGCTCGTCTATAATAACAAGCTTTCCTAAGATTTGCAAAGACTTTTTTAAAAATTTTTCCAACTCGATTATGGCCTCGTATTTTGTATTAATTCTCACGAGATTCGTGAGCTATTAGCCTTAAAGCAGGAGCAAATTCTTCTCTTGCCGAACGCGCGTTATACTTCGGTCATGCAAAACGATGCGATACATATCAAGAAGGAACTCCGCCACGAGGCGCTTACCCGGCGTGACGCCATGTTAGCTTCCGCCCGGGAACAAGCCTCACGTGCTATTTGCCGGAAGCTCAAGGATCAACTCGCATACCTGAGCGCAGGTTCGACGGTTGCTGTATATGCCCCAATGAAAAGCGAGGTCAACCTTGGGGATTTCATTGGCTGGTGCTATACGCAAAAGTTAACCGTGGTTTTCCCTTGCATGAATACAAAAGGTTCTACCCCTCGCATGTATATGCGCTCGGTCGAATACCGGGCTTGGCAAGATGGAAACGTGCCCTTTATCGCTAACCCTCTTAAACGCTTCGCGGAAGACAATCAGTCAGTTTCCGATTTCCCTGTTTGTGCACCCAGATTCATTGATGCGATAATCGTACCCATGGTCGCATTCGATAACGACTTTCAACGCTTGGGGTACGGCGGTGGCAATTACGATGAATACCTCGGGCTCATTTCACGTGAAAAAATCCCTGGAGCCAATGTCGAAATCATCGGTGTGGCATTCGAAACGCAGCAGGTTAATCAGGTTCCAACCGAGCCGCATGATTTGCCTTTGCCGTGCATTATTTCAGCATAGGCACGCTTCTTTTACTATCTTAATCAAATTTCATGCAGACATCGCCAAGCGACAAGGCATCAGCTTCTCAGTGTTTTTGCTGGCATGTTCCGCTAACTTCCCTCGCAAATCAACTTTCTAAATAACCCCATGCCAGAGGGCTTTTCTCTATTCATGCACCCTTAGTGGGATGGGGCCGTGGAGATACGGCAACGTCGACGCATGCGGCCTGGAGGGAGGGGACGACCGCATGCGTCGTACGCGCGCGAGTGGGAGGGTCGTAATACGATTTGGCTGAATGGACTATTCCGCGGTTTCGCCATTCACAATGTGCTCGCCGGCAAGGTAACCATAGGTTAGTGCGGCTGCGTGGCTGGCGCCTGACAGGCTGAACGGATAATCGTCGACGAACCTGCCACCTTGAACGTTTCCAACCGCATACAGTCCTTGGATGGGATTCAGGTCGTCGTCAAGAACTCGTGCGTTTGTATCGGTGACAAGACCGCCCATGGTGACAAGAAGGCGCATGCAGCTTACGTCTTCGACGGACGTATGCTTGAGCGTATCGTAAGTTACCGCCTTAAACGGAGGCTCGATAATCGGATGCATTTTCTCGGCGGCTTTTCCAAAGTCGTCGTCATGTCCCTTTTCGCAAAGTTCATTGTATCTTTCGATGCTGGTCACAAAGGTGCTTGCGGCGTCATTATCGAATCCAAGCTTGGCGGCGAGTTCTTCGAGGGTATCCGCCTCTGCAGAGTACATCTCACCGTCAGAGCCTCTCATCATGGGAAGCATCTCGTCAATCGGATAGTAGTCGTTCGCCTTGGCGTCGATAATTTGGAAGACTTTACTTCCAGGCTGATTCAGTATTACCTTCGCGATGTTTGTCATGCTGAGGTCTTCATTGCAGAAGCGTTCTCCTCGCTCGTTCAGCTCGATAAAGTTTTCGACGCCGAATTGGAAGATATGCGCCATGATTGCATGGGGGGCGATATCAAGGTGTCCGCCGACGCTGATTCCGAGCTTCTGGCCGTCGCCAGTGCTTGCGTGGTTTCCTTTGCAGTCCATTGCTTCGTGAGAGAAAAGGTAGTTATCCTTGTGGGCATACACCCAGGGGGCGTACTTTTGAAGCATCTCGTCGTTATAGCTGTAGTCACCCGAAGCAAGAATCACACCCTTGGAGGCAGCATAACGCGTGTAGGTGCCATCCTGCAGGTTTTTGCATACTACCGCAGACACCTTGCCGTCTTTCGTTTCCAGCTTCACTGCAGGAGAGTCGAAGACAGTTTCGGCGTTGCCGGTCTCCAGGGCCTTTTCGATATTCGCCTCGAGAATCGGTCGATGGGTTTCGTCTCCGCCGCCTACGCAGCAGCATGCTGCGAACAGATGCTCATGATCGATGCCGGGTCTATATGTCGATCCCCCAACGCTTTCCGCATACAGATAAATCTGGTCGGGGTTTTCGGGAAAGGCATCTTCTGGGCCTAGAAGCAGAAGGTCCTTATAAGCTCCCACATACCATTCAAACGCTTCCCCGCAATGCTTGAGCCAGGTGTTGATTACCCTGTAGTCTGCGCGATGCGCCATCTGAGTCATGAGCTCATTGCCGATTTCCGTTGGGTCGGTATCGGGAATTCCTAGTTTCCGAGCGGTATCACAATTGAAAGCGGCGAACATGCTCGAGCGACAATTCGCGATGCTCGTTTTTTCAACGGCGATGACGTGGGCTCCTGCTTCGGCTGCAGACCTCATCGCCGCGACGCCAGACACTCCCAAGCCGACCACTACAACGTCCGCTTCTTTTGTCTCTTTAATCTCGCTTTCGTCGATTTCAAGGGCCGTCTGCGCCTGTTCGGCATCAGCGCCAGTTTCAGACGGCTTGGCCGGGGAGCACCCTGCGATTCCCGATCCTGCAATAACAGCGCTTGCAGCCGCCAAGCCTAAAAATCCACGGCGCGTGACTCCAGCTTTGGCAACTTGACAGCTTGTCTTCATGATTCCTCCTTGGTTTTGGCATCGGTGTCGATTCCGCTGAGGGGAAGCATGACCCATGACGTTTGGGAGCGATAGATGCGAAGTGCACCTAATTGCAGGAAAAAGAAGTTACATACAAAATATATGCATTACATGAACTGGGGTTTCAGGGCAGCCTATAGGATATAGGACATGCTGGAACCTGCCGTGTCCCAGGTAGCGATTCCCATGAAAACGGATGGGAAGAGATTTCATCTTGTTTGCACCTGTGGGTTATTCGGACGTTTCTTCGACAAGAGAGATGAGCTCTTGTCGGGAATGAACCCCACATTTCGAATACACTTTTTGGAGATAGGAACGTATGGTGTTTTCGCTCAACACGAGCTTTTCCGCAATGAAGGGGCAGCTTCGTCCGACCACGGCCAGATAGAAGACGTCAGCTTCTCTGGGAGTGAGCTTGGACCGTTGGGCGACAAGCTCAGCCTTTTTCTTGAAGGCTCCCGATGCGGGGCTTTCGTTCGCTCCGATGGGACGAAAAGGATTGATGAGTGTGTCGATTCCCCTATCTCCCATAAGCCAAATTGCTGCGCAGATAAAAATGAAGCTTAAGGCAATCACAAAGTGGGAGCTGGTTATATCGACGCCCAATCCGACAAGCACGAGCAGAATCAAGGAGCTGAACGAGAGCATTGCGTACGTGGTTCCTACCGCTTTTAGCGTGTGGTACGTGCGGGACTTAACAACGAGCGCCAAGGCGTAGTCTGCAATGCTCGAGAGCACGGAGAAGGCGATTTGGGAGAGGAAATACGATGACAGAGGCGTTGCTCCTGGCATTAAAAGAAGAAGCAAAGCCCCGGCGGTAAGCGATGAAATAATCTTAAGCGCAGTTGAAAGGCGTACGTCGGGTGCGTTGGCGATGATTGCGACGACGATGACAAGCGCAATGGCCGACGGAGCCACAGAATAGAGAGAGCAAGATGGGTCCTCTATAAGGGCTATGCTTTGCGTGGTTCCCGCGACAAGCCCCACAAGACACAGTCCTGTGATGGTTCGCGCGACGGTGCCCATATCGATGGTGGAGGCGTTTTCCGAGTGCTTAGGCGGCGTGGATGTTACGGTGTCGTCGGCGTATTTCAAACAAAGAAATCCGAGCGCAAGCGAGAGGATACCGAAGTACTCGTAAAAGGAAAGGTAATCCGTTATGAGCGTTACCAGGATTGTGGCAACTGTATTCCCCGCAATAATCACCATAAGCTCGAACGCGGTAACGGAGGCGAGCAATTCAATCCAGTAGAAGGTCATGAAGGCGCATCCAAATGAGAATGCGATATACAGGCACATTGACAATTCCGGCATTCCGGTAGTCCACATAGCCGAAATCCCGACCATTGCGACGCCGGCGGAAAGGTGGAGCGAAAAGGGATGTCTCCTCAGTGACTGCCACTTCGCGCTCAGGGCGATAAGGACGAGGGAGGCTATTGCGGTGACAACAACAAAGAGCGTGGGGTAGAAAAACCCAGAAGGAAATTGAACGCTGGGTGTTTTGGACAATGCTGCAATCATGGATTGCGCAGAAATGTCGATGCACGACGCGGACAGCACGAGCGCAAGAATACGGCAAACAACTTTTTTCGATAGTCTGCCTATGTTCGAAAAAGACGAGATCTGCATGTTCGGCTTCTTTTATCGACAATGAGGGTACGGAGTAAGTCTATCAGTTCCATTGGGGACTGGTGGGGGGTGCAGGAATCGATTATTGATGCCGAATACTTAATTCCTATCTCAAATGCCTGCATTTGTGACCGCCAAGTACACCGACGAGTTCAGGCGCGAGACCGCCGCATGCTCATCTCGACGGGCGGGCCCGTGACAGAATGCTGCATGGAGCTCGAATTGGCGGAGAATTACCTGCGCGATCTCGAACGCGGTGACTTTATCGAGCGGATGGCGTTCTACATCGCGGAGATAAATGCCCCACCCTTTCCGCGAGGGAAACGGAAGATTCCTCTCGAAAACAGCCGTGGGGCGGCCGTAAGCCCGGCCCCCGAAGGGGGGGGGGGACAAAGAGCGCAACCCCAAACCAC
>NZ_CDRRGL010000220.1:0-6783 GCF_977041755.1 Slackia sp. | reverse complement strand
CCAACTCCTTATAATTCTGCAGTTGCGTCCCGCTGTGTATGGATACACCCGGGCGCGTGGGAACGGAGTCGAGGGCGTGCACTCCAATATGCGCCTCATTCGGCAATCGTTCCCGATATGTAAGTGGAACGCCTGGTACGTGCATGGAGTGGCACGCGAGCAGGCTTCCAAGGAAGAAAGGTTGTTTGATGGGAATCAAGCAATACAAGCCGACCAGCGCTGGTCGCCGCTTCCAGACGGTTTCGGATTTCGCCGAAATCACCTGCACGAAGCCCGAGAAGTCGCTGCTTGCGCCGCTGCCTAAGAAGGCCGGCCGCAACAACAAGGGTCGCATCACCACCCGTCATCAGGGCGGCGGCGTGAAGCGTCGTTACCGTATCATCGACTTCAAGCGCAACAAGGACGGCATCCCCGCCAAGGTCGCTACCATCGAGTACGACCCGAACCGTTCCGCCCGTATCGCTCTTCTCCATTACGTTGATGGTGAGAAGCGCTACATCCTTCACCCGAAGGGCCTGAAGGTTGGCGACATGGTTATGTCTGGCTCTGAGGCCGACATCAAGCCCGGCAACTCGCTTGCTCTGGCTGACATCCCTGTTGGTACCCTCATCCATGCAGTTGAGCTGCAGCCCGGCAAGGGTGCTGCGCTGGCTCGCTCCGCTGGTACTTCTATCCAGCTCATGGGTAAGGAAGGCAAGTACGCCATTCTGCGCATGCCCTCTTCTGAGATGCGCCGCGTGCTGCTCACCTGCCGCGCGACTGTTGGCGAAGTCGGCAACGCCGAGCATGCCAACATCAAGATCGGCAAGGCTGGCCGTAACCGCTGGAAGGGCATCCGCCCGACCGTTCGTGGTACGGTTATGAACCCGGTCGACCACCCGCACGGTGGTGGCGAAGGCAAGAACAAGTCTTCGGGACGTCATCCTGTGTCTCCGTGGGGCAAGCCCACCAAGGGCCATCGCACCCGCAACCCGAAGAAGGCTTCGAGCCGCCTGATCATCCGTCGTCGCAAGAAGTAGCGCGAGCTAGAACGCTAAGGAGAAACCGTGAGCAGAAGTTTGAAGAAGGGTCCTTTCGTCGAGCCGCGTCTTCTCGGCCGCATTGCCGCGATGAACGAAGCTGGCGAAAAGCACGTCATCAAGACGTGGTCGCGCTCCTCGACCATCTTCCCCGACATGGTGGGTCACACCATTGCCGTGCACGATGGTCGCAAGCACGTGCCCGTATACGTTACCGAATCCATGGTCGGTCACAAGCTCGGCGAATTTGCGCCTACGCGCACGTTCAAGGGCCACGCCGACAAGAGCAAGAAATAAGTAAGGAGGCAGACCGCACATGGAAGCTAAGGCAGTCGCCAAGTATGTGCGCGTGAGCCCCCGCAAGGCTCGCGTCGTCATCGACCAAGTCCGCGGCAAGGACGTCGTCCGCGCCCGCGAAATCCTGCGCTTCTCGGAGCGCGCTATCGCCGAGACCATCGAGAAGGTTCTCAACTCGGCCGTGGCAAATGCCGAGAACAACCATGGCATGTCCACCGACAACCTGGTCGTGAAGGCCGCGTTCGTCGACGAAGGCCCCACGTTTAAGCGCATTCGTCCTCGTGCAAAGGGCTCTGCCGCTCGCATCCGCAAGCGCACCAGCCACATCACGATCATCGTTGCGCCGAAGGAGGCATAAAGCATGGGTCAGAAAGTTATGCCCACCGGCTTCCGTCTCGGCATCACCGAGGATTGGCGTAGCCGTTGGTATTCCGACAAGGACTACGCGAAGAACCTCGCTAACGACATGGAGATTCGCAAGTTCCTGGACAAGTATCTCGCCAAGGCCGCTGTCGCCAAGGTCGAGATCGAGCGCGCTGGCGACAAGGTGAAGGTCATCATCACCACCGCTCGCCCGGGCGTTGTCATTGGCAAGAAGGGCTCCGAGATCGAGCAGCTCCGCAAGGAACTCGCCAAGATCGTTGGCGGCCCGGTGAACATCGAGGTCATCGAGGTCAAGCGCCCCGAGCTCGACGCCAACCTGGTTGCCCAGTCCATCGCCGAGCAGCTCGAAGGCCGTGTCGCGTTCCGTCGCGCCATGCGCAAGGCTGTTCAGTCCGCTCGCAAGTCTGGCGCTCTGGGCATTCGTATCCAGTGCTCCGGCCGTCTTGGTGGCGCTGAGATGAGCCGCCGCGAGTGGTACCGCGAAGGTCGTGTGCCTCTGCACACCCTGCGTGCGAAGATCGACTACGGCTTCTGCACCGCTGCTACCACGATGGGTTCCATCGGCATCAAAGTGTGGATCTACCACGGCGAAAAACTCCCCGGTGGCAAGACTCCGCAGCCTGCTCTCGAGGGCAACTCTCGTCCGTCGCGCGGCCGTCGCGACCGCAATGATCGCAACGAAAGGGGTGCTAAATAATGCTAGCTCCTAAGCGCATTCGCCACCGCAAGGTGCAACGCGGCTCTATGAAGGGCAAGGCCAAGGGCTACACCCAGCTGCATCACGGCGAGTACGGCATCCAGGCTCTCGAGGCTCACTGGATCACCAACCGCCAGATCGAGGCCGCTCGTATCGCCATGACTCGTTACATGAAGCGTGGCGGTAAAGTTTGGATCACCATCTTCCCCGACAAGCCCATCACCCAGAAGCCGGCTGAAACCCGCATGGGTTCTGGTAAGGGTAACCCGGAAGCTTGGGTTGCTGTCGTCAAGCCCGGCCGTATCATGTTCGAGATCGGCGGCGTCGACGAGGCTACCGCTAAAGAGGCCCTGCGTCTCGCCATTCAGAAGCTTCCTATCAAGTGCAAGATCGTTACCAAGGAATCGGAGGTGGCTGAATAATGAAGGCCGTCGAGATTCGCGAGCTCTCTTCTGACGATCTTACCGTCAAGCTGAAGGAAGCCCGTGCTGAGCTGTTCAACCTGCGCTTCCAGATGGCCACCAGCCAGCTGGACAACACCGCTCGTGTGAAGCAGGTCAAGAAGGACATCGCGCGTATTCAGACCGAAATGCGCGCCCGCGAGATCGCCGCTGCCGGCGCATTGAAATAAGGATTTGGTGGGATAAACATGAGTGAAGAAACCCGTAGCTCCCGCAAGGTCCGTCAGGGCGTCGTTGTTTCCGCGGCGAACGACAAGACCATTGTGGTTGAGATCAAGGAGCGCAAGCCTCATCCTGTCTATGGCAAGATGATGACGAGCACCAAGAAGTTCCACGCTCACGATGAGAACAACGAGGCTGGCCTCGGTGACACCGTCACCATTATGGAGACCCGCCCCATGTCCAAGATGAAGCGTTGGCGCCTCCTCGAGATCGTGGAAAAGGCCAAATAGCCCAAGCGTTGCGTAACTAAACTATCGGAAGGATTGCACAATGATTCAGATGCAAACCATGCTGAACGTTGCCGACAACTCCGGCGCGCGCAAGGTGCAGTGCATCAAGGTCCTCGGCGGCTCCAAGCGCCGCTATGCAGGCCTTGGCGACGTCATCATCTGCAGCGTCAAGGAGGCAGCTCCCAACGGCAGCGTCAAGAAGGGCGACGTTGTCCGTTGCGTCATCGTTCGCGTGAAGAAGGAAGTCCGTCGCAAGGACGGTTCTTACATCCGCTTCGACCAGAACGCCGCCGTGCTGATCGACAACTCCGGTGCTCCCAAGGGCACCCGCATCTTCGGCCCCGTGGCTCGCGAGCTGCGTGACAAGAAGTACATGAAGATCGTGTCTCTGGCACCTGAGACGCTCTAAGGGAGGTGCACGAAACATGAACAGCATGAAGGTCAAAAAGGGCGACAAGGTTCAGGTCATCGCTGGTAAGGACAAGGGCAAGCAGGGCACCATTCTGCGCTCCGTTCCTACCCGCAACCGCGTTGTCGTCGAAGGCTGCGGCATCGTGAAGAAGGCCGTTCGCCCCACCCAGCAGAACCCCCAGGGCGGCATCATCTCCATGGAAGCCCCCATTCACGTTTCCAACGTGATGCTGGTCTGCCCCTCTTGCGGCAAGCCGGTTCGCACTGGCAAGCGCATCAACGACGAGGGCAAAAAGGTCCGCGTCTGCAAGAAGTGCGGCAAAGACATCGACTAGAAATAGTCCACCGGTTGAATAACCAGTGAATTTTAAGGCGCATCCTGCGGATTTTCTGTGGGATGCGCCTTATGCCGTGTAGAATATGGCCCTGGCTGCCTTAGGCGGGCAGGGACGCAGGGTCGGTAATCCTGCGTTTAATTCATCGACAAAGGAGAAACTTACCAATGGCTACTCCTCGCCTGAAAGAACTGTACAAATCTGAAATCGTCTCCAAGCTGGAGAGCGAGCTCGCTATCGACAACATCAACAAGGTTCCTCGCCTTGAGAAGATCGTTGTGAACATGGGCGTCGGCGAAGCCGCGTCTGATTCCAAGCAGCTCGACGCAGCTATGAACGATATGCGCATCATCACGGGCCAGCAGCCCTGCGTCACCCGCGCTAAGAAGTCCATCGCAGGCTTCCACATCCGCGAGGGCCAGGCTATCGGCTGCAAGGTTACCCTGCGTGGCGACCGCATGTGGGAGTTCCTGGACCGCCTGCTGTCCATGGCTCTGCCCCGCGTTCGCGACTTCCGTGGCATCTCCCCGAAGAGCTTCGACGGCCGTGGCAACTACACCCTCGGCATCACCGAGCAGCTCATCTTCCCCGAGATTGAATACGACAAGATCGATCGTACCCGCGGCATGGACATCACCTTTGTCACCACTGCCGAAAACAACGAACAGGCCAAGGCTCTTCTCGACGCTTTGGGCTTCCCGTTCAAGAAATAGTAATTCATTCGGCAAAATCCGAGTGGAGATAGAGGAAAGAAGGAAAGCATGGCAAAAAAATCGATGATCGCCAAGGCTAATCGCGAGCCGAAGTTCTCGACTCGTGCCTACACCCGCTGCACCCGCTGCGGCCGTCCGCGTTCTGTGTATCGCAAGTTCGGTCTGTGCCGCGTGTGCCTGCGCGAGTTGGCTAGCAAGGGCGAACTCCCCGGCGTGACCAAGGCTTCCTGGTAGGCCCACGCTAGGTGCTTGCCGGTAAGGCGCACACGCCACGGGCGTCATTGCGTACCTCCGGCTGAGCTCATCACGAACCAAAGGAGAATCAAATGACCATTAACGACCCCATCGCAGATATGCTTACGCGCGTGCGTAACGCCAACTCTGCGGGCAAGGCGACGGTCTCGATGCCGTCTTCGAAGAAGCTCGTCGAAATCGCTCGCATCATGACCGAAGAGGGCTATGTCCAGGGCTACGAGATCATTGAGAACTCGCCTCGCGACATTCTCGAGATCACGATGAAGTACGGCGAGAAGAAGGCGAAGACCATTCGCGGCATCAAGCGTATTTCCAAGCCCGGCCTGCGTATTTACGCTGGCAAGGACGAACTGCCCCGCGTTCTCGGCGGCCTGGGCACTGCTATCGTGTCCACCTCCAAGGGCGTCATGGCTGACCGCGACGCTCGCAAGGCTGGCGTCGGCGGCGAAGTTATCGCATACATCTGGTAAGGAAAGGATAGGAGCTTACTATGTCTCGTATCGGCAAACAGCCCATTCCGGTTCCTGCCGGAGTTACCGTTACCATCGAAGGTAACAAAATCACCACGAAGGGCGCCAAGGGCGAACTCTCCTACGAGTTCAACCCCATGATGTCCATCGCTCAGGAAGGCGAGGAACTCATCGTTTCCCGTCCTGACGACTCCCGTGAGGCCAAGGCATTCCATGGCCTTACCCGTTCGCTCGTCAACAACATGGTTATCGGCGTCCACGAGGGCTACGAGAAGAAACTCGAGCTCGTTGGCGTTGGTTACCGTGCTGCTCTGAAGGGCAACAGCCTGGAGCTTTCTCTCGGCTACTCTCATCCGGTTGTCGTTGAGGCCCCCGAAGGCATCACCTTCACCGTGCCCGATCAGACGCACATCACCGTTTCCGGTGCCGACAAGCAGGCTGTTGGCCAGACTGCTGCCGTCATCCGTAAATGGCGTGCTCCCGAGCCTTACAAGGGCAAGGGCATTCGTTACGAGGGCGAGCAAGTTCGTCGCAAGCTTGGCAAGGCTGCCAAGGGCGACAAGTAGCTTAAGGTCTGAAGGGATATAAGATGAAGAAACTCCAGAAGAAGCAGGCCGGGCTGGCTCGTCGCCACCGTCGCGTCCGCGGCAAGATTTCTGGCACCGCCGCTCGTCCGCGCCTTTGCGTTACCCGTTCCAACTCGAACCTGTACGTGCAGTTCATCGACGATGTCGCTCATGTGACCATCTGCGGCGAGAGCACCCTGGGCGAGGCTTTCAAGGCTACCGGCAAGTCCGGTGCCAACGTTGAAGGCGCTGCCGCCATGGGCGAAATCGCTGGCAAGAAGGCCATCGAAGCTGGCATCACCGAGGTCGTTTTCGACCGCGGCGGTAACCTGTACCACGGCCGCATCAAGGCTCTGGCCGATGGCGCTCGCGCCGCTGGCCTGAAGTTCTAGGAAAGGGTTTGGATATGACTCCTCGCAAAGAAGAAAAGAAGCAGTCCGCCGTTCCTGAGCTTCAGGAGCGCGTGGTCTACATCAACCGCGTTTCCAAGGTCGTCAAGGGCGGCCGCCGCTTCGGTCTGACGGCTCTCGTTGTCGTCGGCGACGGCGAAGGCCATGTCGGCGTTGGCATGGGCAAGTCTCAGGAAGTGCCTATCGCTATCAAGAAGGGCATCGAAGATGCCAAGAAGAATATGTTCGAAGTTCCTATGAACGAAGACCGTACTCTTCCGCATGACATCATGGGCGAGTTTGGCGCGGGCCGCGTTTACCTCAAGCCTGCTGC
>NZ_CDRRGL010000219.1:0-5167 GCF_977041755.1 Slackia sp. | reverse complement strand
CTTCTGTACCCGCAGGGCACGATTTCTCGCTAGGTTTCGAATTTTCTTTAAATTGGGTCTTGCTCAATTCAGAGAGTTCCGTATAATACCAAATCGCTGCTTGCAATACGCAAGGAACCACGTCGGAGTGGTGGAACGGCAGACACGCTAGCTTGAGGTGCTAGTGCCCACATACCGGGCGTGCGGGTTCAAATCCCGCCTCCGACACCATCGAAACTTGAAAGCCACCCAATCGGGTGGCTTTTTTGTATGTGGAAGCTCCGCAGGCATTTGGGTTGGGGTCTTAACTGGAAGAGGCGGTTTGGCCGAGTGGGTCCAATCGTGTTTGTAAGAGGTTTATAGGAGAGTCGGAGGCGAGCCCTTATGAGCCTTCGCGAAGGTTGATTTGAACCCATGGATTGTTTTACGAGCACGGGCTTGAAGGCCAAAGACGTGCGCGTTTATGGCATTGCTCGCGCGGGAAAAATTTCTTAAAATAGTTCTTGCATTCAATAGACGTTCCTGTAGAATACTATCTTGTCGCTTGCGAGGGGCAACCCAAACAAGGAACCACGTCGGAGTGGTGGAACGGCAGACACGCTAGCTTGAGGTGCTAGTGCCCACATACCGGGCGTGCGGGTTCAAATCCCGCCTCCGACACCATCGAAACTTGAAAGCCACCCAATCGGGTGGCTTTTTTACATCTGGCTGATATTTTTCGTCCCAGGCAAGCCAGGTTGATGCGTAGGGTCGGGCTTGGGCTTATGCCTAAGCTTATGGGGCAAGATTGGACTTGGATCCTTGGGCTGTAGGACCGTAGGGCCATGGTGGCCAATGGAACCATGGGGTTGTTGAATTGTAGGGTCATGACCCGTGATCTATGGGCTACGGACCATAGACTTGCGAGACAAACGGCCCCCTTTGACTTGTTATTGTGTTCTGGGAAGTCTGTTGTGGCATGGAAGGCCTGTTATGGCAGAAAGCGGCGCAATGGGGCCTCTCTGCGGCTCATCGATCCTTCTTTGAGCCCTGGATTGAGGCTCCGATCGTACCTCAAGGTTCGATTTCGGGTTCAGCACGGTGTTTCGGTTCGAAAGCCGAGGCCCCATTGTCGTATTTTCTGACAAAACGCGCTCGATTCTGTGCACTCGGGCCCCATTGCGGCGATTTCTGCCATCTTCCATGGGGCATAATCAAAGGCCAGGGAAGCGAGGAAATATCATAGCTGGATATATTCGGAATACCATTAGCCTCTGACCTGCGTTAATTCAGTTATAGTAGGCATAAGGGCAAAAAATTCGAAAAAAGTTCTTGCATTCGCCTGGGGAAGTCTGTAATATACCAACTCGCGCGGTTGAGCGGAACGGAAACGATTCGAACAACCAAACGAAGTGGGCGGTTAGCTCAGGGGGAGAGCACTACCTTGACACGGTAGGGGTCACAAGTTCAAATCTTGTATCGCCCACCACTTCGCGGACATGGCTCAGTTGGTAGAGCACCACCTTGCCAAGGTGGGGGTCGCGGGTTCGAGCCCCGTTGTCCGCTCCAGTTCATTCGAAGCCCGTTTTCGGGCGGGCTTCTTTTGATAATGGCGAGATGGCCAAGTGGTAAGGCAGGGGCCTGCAAAGCCCTCACCACCGGTTCGAATCCGGTTCTCGCCTCCATATTTGCGGACATGGCTCAGTTGGTAGAGCACCACCTTGCCAAGGTGGGGGTCGCGGGTTCGAGCCCCGTTGTCCGCTCCAGAAATACTGCAGCCGAGGCAAGCGCCTCGGCTGTTTTCGTTTTCAAGCACGTAGCGGGGCTCGAACCGATGAGGTGGAATTCCGTCAAGAAAACCGCCCAGTGGGCGGTTTTTAGGAATTCGCCCGAAGGCTTTAGCCCGAGGGGAAGGGGCGCGCGAAGCGCGTCCATGAGCCCCTTATGTCCGCTCCAGTCTTTATTGCGCCGTTCTGACGAACGGCGCTTTTTCGTTTGAGGCGACCTGACGCTGCGCGGAAGCCTGTCGCCCCATCTTGCCCCTTGTGCACGGCTCGGCGCGTACCGAAGTACGCTTGGCCATGCGGCGGGGCAATCTGGGGCACCCGGCTTCCGCTCGCTGCCTTTGGGGCGAGTGGGGCTCAAGGGGCCATCCTTCTTTTTGCGTTTTCCGAGCACGCAGTGGGGCTCGAACTAATCTTCTCGCATCCATTCACCTTTGCTGCGAGCCTTTCTACACGTCGCATCGTAGGTTGCTCTGCTTTCTTTTCTGTGGCGTGATAATATGCTCATTTGCCGCATAGATGGTGCGGCGAAGCTTCTCGAGCAGAAAGGTTGAGAGTGGATACGTTTTTTAAGATTTCCGAGCGTAATTCTTCGGTCGGAAATGAGGTCATCGGCGGCCTCACGACATTCCTTGCGATGTCGTACATCATCGCCGTTAACCCGCAGATGCTTGTTGCGGCGGGCATGCCGTTTGAAGCGGCGCTTACCGCAACGTGCATCGGCGCAGCCGTCATGACGATTGCTATGGGCCTTATCGCCAACCGTCCTGTTGCTTTGGCGTCTGGTATGGGCATTAACGCCATCGTCGCCTATACCCTGTGCCTGGGCGGCGTGAACGTCGACTGGCGTGTTGCTATGGCCATTGTTATGCTCGAAGGCGTGGTCATCTTCATCTTGGTTGCGTGCGGACTTCGTAAGGCGGTCATGGACGCTATTCCTGCTAGCTTGCGTCACGCTATTGGCATCGGCATTGGTCTTTTCATCGCATTTATCGGTCTGAAGGGTGGCGGCGTTATCGTCTCGAGCGAATCGACCCTTCTTACGCTTGGTGATTTGTCTTCGCCTGTTGCTATCGTTTCCCTTGTCGCTATTGCGATCGCGGTTATTCTGCAGGTGCTCAACGTGAAGGGCGGCTTGCTCATCTCCATCGTTGCGGCGACGATCGTCGGCATTCCGCTGGGCGTAACGCCGCTGCCGACGTCGTGGAACTTCGGTTTGGACTTCTCGGCCTTTGCGGCCCCGTTCCAAACCATTCCGGGCACCGACACCATGGCAATCGTCCAGGTGTTCCTGCAGCCTGCCTTGCTGCTCTTCGTGTTCTCGTTGCTTATGAGTGACTTCTTCGACACGATGGGCACGGTTGTTGCCGTTGGCCAGCGTGGCGAGTTCGCCGACAAAGATGGCAACGTTGACGACATTCAACCCATTCTCATGGTCGACTCCGCGGCCGCTGCGGTAGGTGGTTTCTGCGGCGCGAGCTCTATCACCACGTTCGTCGAATCGGCTTCGGGCGCTGCAGCTGGTGCTCGTACGGGCCTGTCCAACATCGTCGTGGGCCTGCTGTTCGTTGTGTTCGCGTTCTTTGCGCCCGTGATTGGCATGGTGTCATCTTCGGCTACCTGCGGTGCGCTTGTCGTTGTGGGCTACCTCATGCTTTCTGATGTGGCGCATATCGATTGGGAGAACATTGAGCATGCGTTCCCGGCGTTTGCGTGCATCATGGGCATTCCCATGACGTATTCCATCACGAACGGCATTGGTTTCGGCTTTATCTCCTACGTGGTCATTATGCTCGTGACTGGCAGGGCGAAGGAAGTCAAGCCGCTCATGTGGGTTGCCTCGCTCGCGTTCTTGCTCATGTTTGTCTTGGCGTAACAAACATTTCTTTCATATGTCAAGGCCCTACTTCCAACTGGGAAGTAGGGCCTTCTCTACTTTGGGCATCATTCTCAGGTTTTGCGATCAGAAGGGCTGTTGGTCATATTGAAGTTATTTGAGCGTTTATATCCATCTGCCGAAATAATATCGACCTGCAAATTCAATTGCTGCTTTATCCCCTATCGTAAGGTTAGAGGAGGCCTAGCATGGATATTAGGCAGTTGAAATACCTTTCAGCCGTAGTCAATTATGGGGATTACCAACTTGCTGCGCGATCTCTTTTTATCTCGCCACAGGGGTTGTCGAAAGCGATACGTCAATTAGAAAATGAGCTAGGCGTAGCTCTTATGGAAAAGGTGGGAAGAGAATCCCGCCCAACAAATGCCGCAATTGAGCTGGTTGCCCGCAGCTCTCAGCTGATTTCCGAATACGATTTGTTGCTCAGATTTTTATGCGAAGGCGATAAGCATAATGATCTATGCAGTTTAGAGAAATTGACCCTAGGTGTTTACAATGCGGGCTTAAGAGGAGATATTTTCTCGAATACAAATTTCTCGACTCTATTCGATAGGTTGCGGCCAATTAGTCTTGACCTCATTAGGCGTTCGAGTGCTGTTTGCCTTGGCGGAGTACTGAACGGCATCTTGGACGCAGCTATCATTCTCGGCAAACCCAATACGGACGAATTAAATTATCATAGAATCGCTTCTGTACCCGTGTATGTGTCCATGGCCGCAAATCACCCCTTGGGCGCAAAAACGAAAATCATGCTCTCAGATCTGAGCGATTGGCCTATTGCATTTCCGGATGACCTTCGCTACATACCCAATCATATGAAACGAGAATTAAACAAGAAATCCCTTAAGCTAACGTTCGAAGAGGTTCCCTCGAGGGTTGAGGAAGTTGACGCTTTTCTCAAGAAGGGCGGTCTACTCCTTATCAGCCCATATGGATTCATCAGTAATAAGACCATAGAACGACAATTGGGGTCAGATGGCGAAATAGCTTTTGACATGTATATGATTTACAAAGAAGGGAATGCCTGCTCAGCTTATTCCGATATCTTATTTTTCTTTAGAAATGAGCTCAATAAAATATTGCTTGCTATCAGAAACCGATAGTTTCTCTCGTAAATAGTTCGTTTCGTTTCACTGCGCCCATTCTATAAATACTGACTGCAGGGCTATTGCCAAACAATAGTAAATTTACAACAGCTTCTACGAAGCGGAAACGGAGGACCGATGGCTTCTTTCGCGAAAGGCAAAAAATTGCATGCAGCCGCAGTGGGGTTCGTGTTGTTCATGCTCTGCGCACCTTGTGCTGCATATGCTACCGACTACGATTACATTGCAGCTGATGGGCGTCCCTTTGCTGCGACTCCCACGAAAGAGGAATTGGATCAGATAGCTATTCTTGAAGCTAATGCCGAGAATGGCATTGCACCCCAAACTTCCAGCGATAGCTATTTTGCGTTCAACCTAAAAGACAATACAACGGCTGCGGCCAGTCCTGCCACCAAGGATGACGACAGCTCGACATATGTATA
>NZ_CDRRGL010000218.1:0-4662 GCF_977041755.1 Slackia sp. | reverse complement strand
CCGCTTGGCGCAAGATTGAATACTACCTTGCGCGCTCGGCCGTGTCAAGAACTTTTTTCAGAAAGTTTTTCCCGGCCGTCCCGCGGGCCGCGGGGCGCCCCGCCCTCCGGGCTTCGGCCCTTCGCGGCGGCGAGTTCGGTATTATACGCGCCCCCGGCGCGGCGCGGGCGGGAAACCCGCCCGCACACAGGATGCCGACAACTCCAGCGCGGCGGAGCGGAAGGATGGCGGGGGATTTCGGATGGGAGGGCGGCATCGGGCTGGCGCTTCGCCCCGCCCCGCATGCGAGGTCGCACGCATCCAGCTGCCTATATATAGGCAGGAAGATCGGCCGCGCCTTCAGGCCGGAAGTCTTCCGTGCCGCCATGCAAGCCGCGCCTCCCCTGTCGCCGGCTTTCCCTGTTCGCTTCCGCCAAGCTTCTCGCGGAGGGGGTAGCCTCCCGAAAGAAGAACGGCCGCCTCCGGGCCCGCCCGCCTTCCGCGCGGGCAATCCCCTCGGCGACCGCCCCTAGTCGATTCTCTATGTCAGAGGGTTTCCATCATTTCGATATTGAAGAAGCTAAGGCGCGACCGCCTATTCGAATGCTCAAGCATTTCCACCGCGTCCGATCCTACACATGTATGCCGAACCGCCCCTGGCCTCGTTCTTAAAACCAAAAAGAAGACAGCTGCCGACGCAGCCCTCTTCTTGAATCGTTATATATGGAGGCAATCTTATGCAAGCTTGAAGAACTTCTTCTTGCCAACCTGAACCTCAGCGCCCTTCAAGGATTCAGGCGCGAGATTATACGATTTCGCGGCAAGCGCCTCGCCGTTTACGCGAACCGCGCCTTCGTCGATAAGACGACGTGCGGCCGAAACGCTTTGTGCGGCGCCCGCGTCAACGATGACCTTCGCAAAGTAAACCATGCCGTCTTCGCCCGGCGTGAGATCGGCATCGAAAACAGGAGCGTCGGCCGGGAAGCCATGGGCTTTAAACTTCAAGTCGAAATCGGCCTCGGCGGCCTCGGCGGCAGCTTCGTCATAGTAGGCAGCAACAATATTGCGAGCCAATGCGCGCTTCACTTTGTTGGGATGAAGCTCGTCGGCGGCAAGGCCCGCCTCAATCTCGTCGATCTTCGCAACGCTCTCGGTCGAAGCAAGACGATAGTACTTCACCATAAGTTCGTCAGGGATGTTCATAACCTTGCCGAACATATCGTTGGGCTCATCGGTCAGACCAATATAGTTGCCGTAGCTCTTCGACATCTTGCGCACGCCATCGGTGCCCTCGAGGAGCGGAAGAGTGAGGGCAACCTGCGGCTCCATGCCCATCTTCTCCATGAGCTCACGGCCGGCAAGCAAGTTGAACAGCTGATCGGAACCACCAATTTCGACATCGGCCTTAATAACGACCGAGTCGTATGCCTGCATAACGGGATACAGGAACTCGTGCAGCGCGATGGGCAAACCGCCCGTGTAACGCTTATGGAAGTCGTCGCGCTCAAGAATACGAGCAACCGTAAAGTTGCTGATAAGCTTGAGCAGGTCTTCCATCTTCAAATCGAGAATCCACTCAGAGTTATAGCGAAGCGTGGTTTTCTCTGGATCAAGAATCTTGAACGCCTGGTCAACGTAGGTTTGCGCATTCACCGCAATTTGCTCGCGCGTAAGCTGCGGACGAGTGGAGTTGCGGCCCGAGGGATCGCCGATAAGGGCGGTACCGTCGCCAATGATGAGCGTGACATGATGGCCCAAATCTTGGAATTGACGAAGCTTGCGCAACGGAACGGCATGGCCAAGATGAATATCGGGCGCCGTAGGGTCAACGCCAAGTTTGATATTCAAAGCCGTGCCACGCTTGAGTTTTTCGAGCAACAAGTCCTGCGGAACGATAGTGTCGGTACCGGACTGAATGATGTGGAGCTGTTCTTCGGGAGTTATCGAACTCATCCCCTTCGACTATCGCGGATACTAAAAGAGGCGAACACTCTCGTGCTCGCCTCTTGTGAATTCTGGTGGAGCCTAGGGGGATCGAACCCCTGACCTCATGGCTGCCAGCCATGCGCTCTCCCAGCTGAGCTAAGGCCCCGTGTGCGCTTCGTCTATTCAAGGCGCGTTCATGTATTATACGCATCCCTTAATACAGGTCAAGCGACAATTTTAAGAAAAAACGACCTACTCCGCAGCTGCATCGCCTTCGACATGCTCAGGCAACGCCTCAAGAGCATCGATGATCGGCTTAAGAGCGCCCTTAACATCGTAGGCAGGAATATTGCCCGCATCGACAAGCGCCGCGACGGCCGGATCCATGGGCAGCGTAGCGTACGCGGGAATGCTGTACTTCTTCGCTACTTCTTCGCCCTGAGGCTCGCCGAAAATAAAATGACGCTTGTGGCACTCGTCACACTCAAAGTAGGCCATGTTCTCGACAAGGCCGAGCACGCTCACGCCCATCTCCTGGGCAAGATTCACCGCTTTGCCGACAATCATGCCGACAAGTTCCTGCGGAGCAGAAACGGTGACGATACCGTCGAGGGGCATCTGCTGAAACACTGTAAGCAGCGTGTCGCTCGTGCCCGGAGGCATGTCAATAAGCAAATAATCGAGATCGCCCCAGTTAACCTGATTGAAGAATTGGGTCAAAATGCCCGTAACCACGGGGCCGCGCCACGCAACCGGCATGTCGTCTTGGGGAAGCAGCAGATTAGTGGAAATAATTTTCACACCTTCAGCGCCAATGCCAGGATTCATGCCGTTTTGATCGGCGCAAAGCGGGCCTTTCGCGCCAAAGGCCTTCGGGATAGACGGACCCGTAACGTCGGCGTCCATGATGCCGACCTTCTTGCCTGCGCGCATAAGCTCGGAAGCAAGCAAGCACGTAACCGACGTTTTGCCCACGCCGCCTTTGCCGCTCACAACACCGATAACCTTTTTAAAGCTCGACACAGAATTGGGGGCAAGCTTCGAGGGCGCCGCGCGCTCTCCGCACGGCGCAGAACATGAGCCGCAATTATGCGAGCATGTATCGGGAGTTTGGTTCGTAGTATCGTCGGCCATTTCTTCCTTCTTTCTTCAGGTTGCCACCGGCATCGTCCAACCCCCTTGAACCCCGCTGAAACGGAATGCCGGCATGTAGCTTCGTTGCGATAATAGCACTTTATTCCCGAAATAGAATAACGCCAGCCATGGTCGGCTGGCGTTACTGATGCAGTTGATGTCATTTAGGTTTATTTGGTCACGCTACCCAGCGGTATCGGTTCCACTCGAACCACCCGCCGTTCCAGACCCGGGTGTTGAAGACGACCCTGGGTCGGGAGCAGTAGTGCCGCCTCCCGTGGCGCCTCCCGGCGTTTCGCCCGTGGCGCCTCCCGGCGTTTCGCCCGTGGTGCCTCCCGTGGTGCCTCCCGGCGTTTCACCAGCGATGCCTCCCGCGGTTCCACCCGGAGTTTCTTCGGGGGTTTCCTCGGTAGTCCCCTCGGTCGCTTCCTCTTCCTTCTTCTCCTTCTCCTCGTCCTCGTCTTCGGACTTGCCGCCGCCCTTATACGCGGAATTATAGTTCGGAGCAGAAGCCGACTTGAAGTCTTCGTTCGGCTGACCCTGCAGGCAGGCGCTTATGAGATCACGCCATATCTCTTGGCACCACGTGTTCGTTTCAAGCTGAACGCTGTTGTCGCGCGAGCCCGTCCATACGGCGCAAGAGAGTTGCGGCGTGTAACCAACGAACCACAAATCGTGCCAATCGTCGGTCGTGCCCGTTTTGCCGGCAGCGATTTGGCCCGAAGGCAAAGCCGCAGCATTCGCGGTGCCGTACGAAGCGTTATAGATAACGCCCTCAAGCACCTGGGTTACCGCATATGCCACGGAGTCGGTGATGACCTGCTTGCCCTCAACACCAGCGGTGTTGTCGACGAGCACGTTACCAGACCTATCGGTCACCTTCATGATACCCGTGGGGTCGCGATGCACGCCACCTGCGGCAAACGTGCCATAGGCGCCTGCCATTTGGGTGGTGTTGGCGTTGTAGACACCGAGGGTAATCGTTGGAGCAGTGCCGAGGTTGTCGCCGTCGAGGCCTAGACGCTCGGCCACCGATTTCACCGATTCGGGCGTAACGCCGCTCGACGTGTCGGTAATAAGGCGTATGAAACCGGTGTTCGACGAAACGGCAGTCATGTTCGCGATCGAAAGGCTGCCATAGTTCTGCTTGCCATAGTTGTAGATTTTCGAACCATTGACTTCAACTGGGCCATTGCAATTCATATACGTCGTTTGCGGGTTGATGCCCTTTTCAATGGCATCGGTAATCGTAAACGCTTTGAATGTCGAGCCCGTTTGGGTACCCGAGTTGCTCGTGGCGATGTTGTACTGGTCGGCATCGTAATCTTTGCCGCCGATCATGGCCTTAATGAAGCCCGTATTGGGATCGACAAGCGTGAGTGCGAATTCCTGGTTGCTGGCCGCAAGGCGCCCGGAATCGTACTGCTTCTGCACGGCGGCTTCGGCGTAGCCCTGCATTTCGGGGTCGATGGTGGTCACAATTTGCAAACCGCCCTGGAAGACCTGCTCATGATCGTAAGTCTCAAGAATCTGATCGCGCACATAGCTGGTGAAGTACTTATAGAGGTACACACCATTCGTGCCGGTTTCCTCTTGAACGTTGAGGTTCAAGTCTTCGGCCTT
>NZ_CDRRGL010000217.1:0-2153 GCF_977041755.1 Slackia sp. | reverse complement strand
CTTTCCACGGAGAGTTTGATCCTGGCTCAGGATGAACGCTGGCGGCGCGCCTAACACATGCAAGTCGAACGAGTAAGACGCCTTCGGGCGTGGATAGAGTGGCGAACGGGTGAGTAACACGTGACCAACCTGCCCCCTCCTCCGGGACAACCTCGGGAAACCGAGGCTAATACCGGATACTCCGGGCACCCCGCATGGGGAGCCCGGGAAAGCCCTGGCGGGAGGGGATGGGGTCGCGGCCCATCAGGTAGACGGCGGGGTAACGGCCCACCGTGCCTGCAACGGGTAGCCGGGCTGAGAGGCCGATCGGCCACATTGGGACTGAGACACGGCCCAGACTCCTACGGGAGGCAGCAGTGGGGAATTTTGCGCAATGGGGGCAACCCTGACGCAGCGACGCCGCGTGCGGGACGAAGTCATTCGTGACGTAAACCGCTTTCAGCGAGGAAGAACCATGACGGTACTCGCAGAAGAAGCCCCGGCTAACTACGTGCCAGCAGCCGCGGTAATACGTAGGGGGCGAGCGTTATCCGGAATCATTGGGCGTAAAGCGCGCGCAGGCGGGCTTTCAAGCGGCGGCGTCGAAGCCGGGGGCTCAACCCCCGGAAGCGCCCCGAACTGGAAGCCTCGGATGCGGCAGGGGGAGGCGGAATTCCCGGTGTAGCGGTGAAATGCGCAGATATCGGGAAGAACACCGACGGCGAAGGCAGCCTCCTGGGCCGGCATCGACGCTGAGGCGCGAAAGCTGGGGGAGCGAACAGGATTAGATACCCTGGTAGTCCCAGCCGTAAACGATGGACGCTAGGTGTGGGGGGATCGGTCCCTCCGTGCCGAAGCCAACGCATTAAGCGTCCCGCCTGGGGAGTACGGCCGCAAGGCTAAAACTCAAAGGAATTGACGGGGGCCCGCACAAGCAGCGGAGCATGTGGCTTAATTCGAAGCAACGCGAAGAACCTTACCAGGGCTTGACATATCGGTGAAGCCGGAGAGATCCGGTGGCCGAGAGGAGCCGATACAGGTGGTGCATGGCTGTCGTCAGCTCGTGCCGTGAGGTGTTGGGTTAAGTCCCGCAACGAGCGCAACCCCCGCCGCGTGTTGCCAGCATTCAGTTGGGCACTCACGCGGGACTGCCGGCGTCAAGCCGGAGGAAGGCGGGGACGACGTCAAGTCATCATGCCCCTCATGCCCTGGGCCGCACACGTGCTACAATGGCCGGCACAACGGGTTGCCACCCCGCGAGGGGGAGCGGATCCCCAAAGCCGGCCCCAGTTCGGATCGCAGGCTGCAACCCGCCTGCGTGAAGCCGGAGTTGCTAGTAATCGCGGATCAGCACGCCGCGGTGAATACGTTCCCGGGCCTTGTACACACCGCCCGTCACACCACCCGAGTCGTCTGCACCCGAAGCCGCCGGCCGAACCCCTTTCGGGGGCGGAGGCGTCGAAGGTGTGGAGGGTGAGGGGGGTGAAGTCGTAACAAGGTAGCCGTACCGGAAGGTGCGGCTGGATCACCTCCTTTCTAGGGAGACACCCTAATCAATTCTGAAAGACCGAGTCCGGAGCAGCAGAGTCCGCCGGACGAGGCCCCGCCTGGACAACCGTTTCCGTCCCAGCATCCGGCTCCCGGGATTCCCGGGCACCTTGAGAGCCGCATAGCGATTCGAAGCGAAGATATCAACATATCTTATCTCCATGTCATGAAAGACATTAGCGCACAGCAATTCATACGCTGCATTCCCAAAGGAATCAGCGGGGAACGCTTGCGCATCTTCATGGCGGATGAAAGCAATTTCCTTTTTATTCCATTGATACAGATGACATGTACCATCATGCTCCAGGCCTTCCGCCCCGGGGGGAATCCCCCGAGGGCGCAAGGTACCATGGGCGCACGGCGGATGCCTTGGCATCGGAAGTCGACGAAGGGCGCGGCAAGCCGCGATAGGCCCGGGGGAGGCGCAAACGGCCCTAGATCCCGGGATTCCCGAATGGGGGAACCCAGCCGCCGTCATGGGCGGCTACCGCGTGGGAGGCCATCCCATGCGGGGACAACCGGGGGAACTGAAACATCTAAGTACCCCGAGGAGGAGAAATCAACCGAGATCGCGCGAGTAGCGGCGAGCGAAAGCGCGCGAGCCCAAACCGGATACGGCGCCAAGG
>NZ_CDRRGL010000216.1:0-2025 GCF_977041755.1 Slackia sp. | reverse complement strand
CAGCAGCTTGAGAACCAGGTTGAGCTTCAGCCCGAGCGCAAGGCTTACCAGTTCTTCGACGCTAGCTGGCCTGAGCAGCTCAAGTACTTCCCGGCTGCCCACGGTGTTGCATGCATCTATCGCGAAGAGGAGCTTCCCGAGTACGCCGCCTCTGGCCTGCGCATCAATGTGCGTACCCAGAAGGACATCGACGACGCTGTCGCTGACGGCCGTTGCCTGAAGGCCGACACCATCGACGAGCTGCTTTCCAAGATCGAGGGCATCGACGTCGACGAGGCCAAGAAGTCCATCGAGCGTTACAACGAGCTGTGCAAGGCTGGCGAAGACACCGACTTCTTCAAGAGCTCTCAGCGCCTGTTCGCCCTGGAGAATGGCCCGTTCTACGCTGCCGAGTGCGGTTGCGCCCTTACCCTGGGCAACCTGGGCGGCTTCGATTCCGACGACGAGTGCCATGTGTACGACAACGATCGCAAGATCATCAAGGGCCTGTACGCTTGCGGCGCTCCGCAGGGCGGTCGTTTCGCGGTCCAGTACCCCATCTCGCTCAAGGGTCTTTCCTGCGGCATGTGCATGGTGTACGGCAAGATCGCTGGCGAAAACGCTGCTGCCGGTAAATAATGAGCTGGCGCTGACGTTTCGCAGCGCGGCAACACAATAATCCGTGAGGGCCGATTCCACCCCTCCACCTTCCCTTCAAGGAATCGGCATCTTTTTAGAAAAGGCTCGAGCTTTGCGGCTCGAGCCTTTTGTGGTTGGGGGAGAAAATGGGGCTAGGCTTTCTCGAATCGGTATCGTTGCTTGGCATCGGGATATTTATCGTGGTCGACTTCGCCCGCAAACATGTCGAGCGGTCGCGCCCAAAGGCCGCGTTCGCCATAGAGCGCGCGGTAAATGACCAAGGGTTCTTCGGTCTCAGAGTGTTTCGCCACGCCAATGACCTCGTATTCGTTTCCTTTGAAGTGGCGATATACGCCTGGGGTGATTTCGCGTTCCACGGTTCCTCCTGCCAAAGCTTCGCCCTTCGCGCCTTCAGTCGTTTTTGAGCATCCATTCGCGCCATATGTCAGCGAGCGAGAGCCTGGCGAGTCGATATCGCTCGAAGCCGAGGCGCTGCGTACTGCAAGTACGCAAGCCGAAGGCTGAGCGCGAAATCGGCCGTCGGGCTCGCGCGCGGCGTATGGATGCTTCAAACGAAAAAACGCCGTCCGGAGGGACGGCGCAATAATTCAATGGCGGAGGAAGTAGGATTTGAACCCACGGTACCTTGCGGCACAACAGTTTTCAAGACTGCCGCCTTCAACCACTCGGCCATTCCTCCAAAGCCCTGAAAGCATACCACAAAGCTCGTTGCCTTCAAGAAAATGCGTTGACGTTTCTTGAAATTGCGTGAGTGCGCGGCGCATGCATGGCGCACACACGCTTGTGGGGTTTCTTCGCGGCGCTTTCTCGCGGGGCCTTTTTCTGGGGCACCCGCTGCGGACGTGCAGCATTGTTGCGGCCGCATGTTTTGCGCCGGAACGCTTGTTTTGGTGCCGTGCCCGTGGCTCCACTCGGAGCCGTTATGCCGTCGCGGCAGTTTGGCCGAGCTCCGATTCGTTTTGCTCCAAGTATTTGCGCATGGAGTAGTGCGCGATGTCGCTTCGGTTGATGACGCCTACAAGCTGGCCTTCGTCGGTCACAGGGACCTTCTTCAAGTGGTTCTCGCCCAATATGCGGCACACCTCGCGAATGTCGGTGTGCACGTCAATCGAAATCACGCCATGCGTCGCGATGTCGTACGCGCGCATCTTCATGATTTTCGCGGCCTTCACGGCGAAGTCGTCGCTGCTCGATTCGGTGAGCATAATGAGCGCCACCGGGTCGGTGTAGGTGCTGTGGCGCTTCGAGAGGAAGCGGGCCACGTCGCCGTCCGAGACGAACGCGATGGGCTTGCCGTTGCCATCCACGATGGGCGCCGCCGAAATATGATGGTCGACGAGCAGTTTCACAGCATCGAAAACCGTTGCATTCTCGGGCAGGGTGAAC
>NZ_CDRRGL010000215.1:0-2025 GCF_977041755.1 Slackia sp. | reverse complement strand
ATATAAAATCGACCCGCTCGAGCGCAAATACGGGCGCGAGGGCTTTTGGGTTGAAATCACCGATGGCGAGTCGCGCTGCACTCGTCCCTACGACAATGCCGATGCGTTTCTCGCTAGTTGGGAAATGGCCGAGCCTCCCGTGAACGTTGCGTTGAATCTTCCGTCTAACGGGCGATAGAAAACACCTTCGGTTCGTATGCATGCCGCCTTCGGGCGGCTTTTCTTTTTTGAGTTTCCGCCCCCCCCGCGCCTACCGAAGGTGCCGCGCGCTGTGCGGTTGCTCTTATGTTTCGACGTGTTTTTGGTCGACGGGACATCTCCATTCCTTTGTATAATGCCACCGGAAGATATTTCGCCGCATGTGCGGCGATTCGGGGAGGTGCGCACGTGACGAGCATGGGCAAAACGCTGGCAATTGTAAATCCAGCGGCAAGAAATGGGGATGGCGCTCGCGGCGCGGCTTTTTTGAGATATGCGGCTGGTTCGGCCGCGGCTCCCTTCGAGGGCATTCAGATTGAGACCACCCGTGAAGCTGGGCATGCGACGGCGCTTGCGGCGCAGGCATCGAACTTCGATTGCGTGCTTGCCGTGGGCGGCGACGGGGTCGTTCACGAAACGCTTGCGGGTCTCATGCGAATTCCACGCGAGAAGCGCCCCGCATTCGCGCTTATTCCGTGTGGCAACGGCAATGATTACGCCCGCACGCTCGGCATGTCGTTCGTTATGGAGGAAGCGCTTACGCAGCTTTCCTCCGCGCAGCGCATAAGCGCCGATGTGGGCGTGTGCAATGGTGAGTATTTTGCAGAGACGCTTTCGTTTGGCCTCGATGCTGCCATTGCGCTGGGAACGTACGAACGTCGACGCAGAACGGGTCGCGAAGGCACGCGTTTGTTCGTCGAAGAAGGTGCGAACCAGCTCGTGTTCCACCGTGATGCCTACGATTTCACCGCCATTGCAGACGGCGGCGCTTCGAAACAAGGTTCGATGCACCTGTTTGCCGTGCAGATCGGCCCTACGTATGGCGGCGGTTTTCGGGTGTGCCCGAACGCCGATGCGACCGACGGCAAGCTCGATTGCTGCGTTGCCAAGGCGCCGCTGGGCATGCTGAAGGCGGCGTATTTGTTCGCTCGCGCGAAAGACGGAAAACACGTGGGGCATACGGGTTCGTTTGATTTCTTCGATGCGAAATCGCTCACGTTGGAATTCGATCGCGAGCCTCCGGCCCAGATCGATGGCGAGCCTATTCATGGCACGAAATTCGATATCGCTGTTTTGCCGGGGGCTTTGGACGTGTACTTTGCGAAGGGAGCCGCCCATTAATGAGCACTTTTACCTTCGTACTCATCCTTGGTGCCGCGGTTCTCGTCTCGAGCGCCATCAACCAGGTCGTGAGCGGCGTCGCAACCCCGCTTATCCAAATTGGCATCGGCGTGCTGCTTGCGTTTGCCGGCCTTACAACGTCGAATTTCCAAGTAGACCCTGAGTTGTTCTTGGTGCTCTTCATCGCGCCTCTGCTCTATCACGAGGCGCGTAACACCGACAAGGTGGCCTTGTGGTCGAATCGCGCGAAGGTGCTTTCGCTCGCCGTGGGCCTTGTGGTCGTTACCATTCTTTGCATCGGTTTCACGCTGCACGCCCTTGAGCCCACCATTCCGCTTGCGGCGGCCTTCGCCCTTGGCGCGGCGCTCGGGCCAACCGATGCCGTGGCCGTGGCTTCGCTTTCGAAGCGCGTGAGCCTCAAGCGTCGCCAATCGATTTTGCTTTCGGGCGAGTCGCTCATTAACGATGCATCGGGCGTCGTCTCGTTCCAGTTTTCCATCGCCGCGCTCACTACGGGAACCTTCTCGCTGATCTCGGCGACGGGCGCGTTTTTGGTGAGCTTCTTTGGAGGCATTGCATTCGGCCTTGTGCTCGCGGCTCTGCTCGCGTTCTTGGTGTCTCGAGTGCGCGACCTTGGGCTTGAAGACACCACGTTTCACGTGTTGCTCGAAGTGCTCACGCCGTTCGCCGTGTTCCTTACGGCGG
>NZ_CDRRGL010000214.1:0-2031 GCF_977041755.1 Slackia sp. | reverse complement strand
CAATGCGCCACGGCGAACTTGCCGGAAGGCGCCACGATAATCACAGGCGTGCAATCGGCGAAGCACAGCAAGGCCGCAACATCATCGCAACCCACGGCAATCGCGTCGCTGCCTTCGGCCGCGAACTCTCGCGTCTCGGCGATATCGCCAGCGTTTTCACACACGGCGACATCGGCGCCATGCACCTGGTTGGGCACAATAAGCCTCGTCGGATCGATGCCGAACGCCTCGCAGACCCTGCGGCGATTCTCACGCACGCTTTCGGGATTGTCGTTGACATGAAGGCCCAGGTTCAACGAATCGTACGGCGGCTCGCTCACACCGCCCGAACGCTCGGTAAACGCGATGCGTACGCCGCATGCTTCGAACAGGGCCTCATCGGTAAATGCGGTCAGGTTAGAAAAACGACCCTCGACAAGCCGCGGGAGCGGCAAATCGAGGGTCGCTTCAAGCCCTGACGCGTTGGTCATACCCGTCATGGCACATCGCTTCCGTTTTATCGACGACGAAGGAAATCGGGAATGTATTCCTCATCGGCGACGCGCGTAGATGCGGCATTCATCGAAGATGCGGCAGGAGACGCGGCATGGGTTTGGTTAGAGGTGTAGGTGTCGCGGCCAAAAGCGCCAACCGTGGAGCTCGATGCGGGAGCCGAAGCAGCCTGGGTTGCCGCAAACAAATCGTTGCGGGCGGAATCAAAGTCCATCGCAGCCTGAGACTGACGAGCAAAGCCCGTAGCGATAACGGTGATACGAATCTGGTCGCCCAGGGTATCGTCGATGATCTGGCCGTAGATGATGTTGGCGTCTTCGTCGACAACGGCCTCCATAGCGCGCGCCGCAGCGTCGACTTCAGCGAGCGTAAGGTCGCTGCCGCCGGCGATGGAGAACAGAACGCGGCTTGCACCCTGGATGGAAGCCTCGAGCAGGTTGGAATTGATGGCCTGCGTCGCAGCATCGAGGGCGCGATTCTCGCCCGTGCCGAAGCCAATGCCCATCATAGCCGTGCCGGCGTCCTTCATGACGGTGCGGATGTCAGCGAAGTCGAGGTTAATCAGGCCGGGAATGGTAATGAGGTCGGTAACGCCCTGGATGCCCTGACGAAGCGTATCGTCGGCAATGCGGAACGCGTCGAGCGCGGAAGTCTTCTTGTCGATGACCTCGAGCAGACGATCGTTCGGGATAACGATGAGGGTGTCGACCTTCTGGGAAAGCAGATCGCAGCCCTGCTCGGCCTGGTTGCGACGGACGCGGCCTTCGAAGCCGAACGGCTTGGTGACGATGCCAACCGTGAGCGCACCGATTTCCTCGCGAGCGATTTCAGCAACCACCGGAGCTGCGCCCGTGCCCGTGCCGCCGCCTTCGCCAGCGGTCACGAAGACCATGTCGGCCTCGGCCAAAGCCTCACGAATCTCGGAGCGAGATTCCTCGGCAGCCTGGCAACCGATTTCGGGGTTTGCGCCAGCGCCCAAGCCGCGCGTCAACTCTTCGCCGATATGGATAGTTTTATCGGCCTGCGACATAAGCAGCGCCTGCTTGTCGGTGTTGACGGCGATGAACTCGACGCCTTTCAGGCCAGCTTCAACCATACGGTTGACGGCGTTGGTGCCGCCACCGCCGACGCCAACGACCTTAATGACGGCCAGATGCTCTGAACCAACAGTTTTCGCCATGTTTCCTCCAACGTGCTGCATTTACGGCTGCGTTTAATCCGCGCCCGCCACGGCAGGCACATAAAATCAATTCTCACTATGAGAAACTATAACATGCTTACTTTACACAAACGAGCGAGCATTTCAAGGACGGTACCGCCCACAGGAAACGAGCTTCCGTCGAATCACCACGGAAATGGGCGAATTTCGCGCGAACGAGGAGCACTCCCCCTAGCGCTTCGGGGTTTGAATCGTCCTCGGGTTTGAATAATTCCGCACAAACCAGAAATCCCGAATCGCAGGCTTTCTTCAATCGGGCAGATGCCCACCGTTGGGGCCTCGGGTTCCTGGTTACGAGAGATTCCGCACGAGCCGAACGT
>NZ_CDRRGL010000213.1:0-2045 GCF_977041755.1 Slackia sp. | reverse complement strand
TGTACCGTACCCACTTGTAAAATCATTTTCTTAGGTGGGTACATGAATACTTGGAAATATCCGTCAGAGTGGTATTTAGCCGAAGGGATAACGGTCATAAATGGCGTGCTTTGCTTGTTTGTCCCTTGGGAGAATGCCGAATACCTGGAAAAACTCCCCACGGAATTCTTTAGCCACGAACTACTTGTTTGCAATCCTGACAACAACGACGAAATCGTAGAGTTTGCCAAACAATGGGGCATGCTGTTCCATCCGCTACGCATAGCGTCAGCATTCGACCCTTTTTCACTGTTACGAAAGGGGCCTGTAGACAAACGCGAGAGCTACGACACATTTAGAAGCGCATGCGCAAAAACCGACCATGCGGCGAAATTATTAATAGAGGAAAAAGAACCGTCTTTTATGCAGGTTGTCTCACTTGACGAGGCGAAGCTCGCCGTTTCGTTCATGCAAGAACAAACGCGAGCCATTTTCGCAAAAGTCGAGGGAAACGCGACAATGAGGCAAAAAAGGCTAATTGGACAAATTAACGCTGCACGGCGCATAGACTGCCTAATTTCTCCCATTTCCATTGATGGCGCTGCTGCGATGTTCGCGAACGGCGGACGCAGCTATCTACCTATAGAACATCAAAACGTTGATTTCATTTTAGCGAACGCAATTGCCAACCAGATAGCCGACACGGCATTAAGTGATGCCGAGTGGAAGCGTTGCGCATGGTGCGGCCATCCGTTCAAAGAAAAACGATCACGCACCGACTGGGGGCGCAAGCAATCGACAAGTATTTACTGCTGTGATAAATGCTTGCAATGCATGAAAGACTACCGCAGGGAAAAGCAAAAAGCCCCCGACTGGTGGACGCCTGAACAGGCGATGGCCGAATTTAAAAAGGGCAAGCGCAACAAATAGCCACTCCCGCCCCATGTGGGCGTGATGGATAGAGGGAAACGCAGGACGCGAGACCAGGAAGGAGGAAATGAGCAATGACAAAAGGAGACGGCAGCATTCAGCAGCTCGGCCGCAATAAGTGGCGCGTGGCGGTGAGCCTCGGCAACGACCCGATAACGGGCAAGCGCCGCAGGGTTACGCAGGTCGTGAACGGCACGAAGGCCGAAGCGAAGAAGGTTCGCGACGACATCGTGCGCGACCATGAGAACGGCCTGCGCGTCGATGCGGGCAAAGTCACGTTCGGCGAGTTCGCCAAGCAGTGGCAGGCCGCTAAAGAGGCCTCGGGGCGCATCGGCGAGCAGCGCGTTAGGATGGAGCGGCGCAACGTCCGCGACATATGCGCCCGCATCGGCGAGCTGCCCGTTACCGAGGTGACGCCGCAGGTGGTCGAGGCCGTCCTCGACGATATACGCGCGGCGAAGGAAGGGCGCAAGGGTTCGCCCGTGGCGGCGCGCACCATGCGCGAGGTTCACGCCACATTCCGCCAAGTGATGGAAAAGGCCGTCAACTACGACATTATCATGCGCAACCCGTGCGACAGGGTGGAGACGCCGAAGCCCGAAGACGTCGAACGGCGCTCTCTAAGCGTTTCTGAGGGCCGTTCTCTGCTCTCCGCGCTAGATGATGCGGAAGCGGCGGCATATGACCGAATAAGGGCGAAGGAGGCTCGCCAATGCGAATGGAAGGCAACCGAAGGACGTGGCAAGATTCTAGGCGTGAAAGATATTTCAAGCGTCTTGGCCGTGCGGCTCGCGCTCGCCACGGGCATGAGGCGCGGCGAGGTGTTCGGGCTCGCGTGGGGCGCGGTCGATTTGGAAGGCGCGTCGCTTCGCGTGGCCCAAAGCCTCACGCAGTACGGCGAAATCAAAGCGCCGAAGACCAAAGCGGGGTTGAGAACAATATCGCTTGACGCGAAAACCGTGCGCCGCTTGGCGCGGTGGAAGAGTGAACAGGCGGGCTACCTCTCGATGCTCGGGCTTGAGCAGGCCGACGAGACGCCCGTGTTCTGCTCCAACGTCGGCGGCTGGTTCGACCTGCACAACTTCGAAACCTGGTGGCGCAGGTTCCGCAAGGAAAGCGGCTTCGAGGGCCTGAAG
>NZ_CDRRGL010000212.1:0-2081 GCF_977041755.1 Slackia sp. | reverse complement strand
TAACGCCGCCAAGAAACGCAAACGCACCGCAATACAAGGCGCACTTCCATATGCTCCCCAAAGCATGGATATAGCTATTCTTGTTCTCCCTGGGCACATTGACAACCATGGGCAAGCCAACTTCAATCCGTTTCGACTGGCCAATCAGCAACAACCATGCAGCGCATATCAGCAGCATCGAGAGCGCGAACTTCACGACCTCGGCCTCGAACAAGCCGAAAAATGCGCGCAACGCCACCGTGAACGGCCACGCCAGAAGAATACTAAGCAGGCTGTCTTCCACGTTGTGTGCGGCAATAACGCTGAACCAAGCGAACACAAACAAATACGTACCCACCGCAGGGATGACGAAGCCGATAATCGTATCCAGCGCCACAAACCCCATCGGGGCAATAAACAGGCGCGAAGCCAAAAGCGCGCCAATCATGATGGGCGGAAACACCCTTTCAAGGAACGTTCTCAGACTAGCCGGGCTCGCAAAAGACCAGACGAACGACGTAACGCATGTCAGCAGGCCGACAAATATGCCAACCCCGTGCTCGTCATACGGGGATTGAATTGGCGAGGCAAGCCAACTGCCCTTCCAAAGAATCAGCGAGGAAAGGGCCATGGATATAGCCAGGCCCAGCGACAGGCGCACGACCTGTTTCGTGTTAATAAGCTGCGACAAAATGACCCCATCTTCCATCGTGATAAACCATCTATGGCCCAGAATCGTAGCATAGGGCTTGCGGCATGGGCGGCACCTATCCCGCTTCAATTGCAGTCACACTAATCCCATCAGGGAAAACAACAATATTTCACGAAAAAGGGTGACAGCGTTTACGAAGATTCACCAGGTTTGGGTCTCACTTTTCTTCCCGCATACAGCCGATACTTCCTTCACGAGAAAGGCGCAACCCGAAGACGCCTTTCCTGAAAAAAGAAATAGCAAAAAAAGGGGGGACCTATGGGCCAGAGTAACGAAATGGAAGTCTCGAGGCGCGACTTTGTGAGGGCTTCGACCGTCGCAACCCTCGCCGCAGTTGCCGCAAGCGGCGTATCGGGCTTGTACGGATGCGTGCCGAAAAAAGCAAGTAAGGAAGACTCCGCCAAATCTGAAAGCGGAATCGTGGCGAATGAAATTCCCGAGGAGGGTGAGATCATCTGGCAAAGCTGCTGCCACTGCGGATTCACGGCCTGTCCCATTAAATGCCACGTTGTGGACGGAACACTTCGCTGGACCGGCAACGATGACGATGGGGACCCGGAATTCGGCGGCGTCTCGTTCAGGTCGTGCCTGAAAGCCCGTTCGATTCGCAAGTGGATAAACAGCCCGCAGCGCCTTAAGTACCCCATGAAGCGCGTCGGCAAGCGCGGCAGCGGCGAATTCGAGCGCATCAGCTGGGACGAGGCTCTCGACATCATCGCAGAAAAATGGAAGTACACCCTTGACACGTACGGCTCCGAGGCCTTTTACAATTGCGCAACCGGCACGCGCAACTACCCCATTCAGCGTCTTATGAATCTGACAGGTGGCTATCTGGGCACCTACAATTCGGAATCGAACGGTCAGATTGCCCAAACTGCAAACTATCTTTTCGGGTTTGACCCCGTAAACTTCGACTGCGCTGGCGGCTTGGGAAGCAACACGGCGGCCATCAAAGACGCAGATTGCGGCGTGTTCTTCGGCTGCGGCAGCGGCGAGTCGCGCATGTGCGGCATGGGCGAGGTCTACGAAGTGGCGAAAGCCCGCGAAGCCGGAATTCCCGTGGTATTCATCGACTACCGCCTTGGTGAAGCGTCCTCGGGTAACCCCGACGAATGGTTCCCCATTTACCCGGGCACCGATGGAGCGCTGGCAAGCGCCATCGCCTACGTCATCATCAGCGAAGGAAAGCACGACAAGGAATTCCTGGACAAATACACCGTGGGATTCGATGCGGACACCATGCCGGAGGGCGCGCCCGAGAATTCATCGTACATGGATTACATCATGGGCACGGGCTATGACATGATTCCCAAGACGCCTCAGTGGGCAGCTCCCATTTGCGGCCTTCCTTCGGAGAAAATCGAACACCTCGCCCATTTCATTACCGACC
>NZ_CDRRGL010000211.1:0-2129 GCF_977041755.1 Slackia sp. | reverse complement strand
CGCAAAATTTTCGTTTCGGTCGACGCGATCAAGCGCGACGACGCGACGCAACCCATCTGGCGGCGCTACGTCGTTATGGCCGCGGTGCTCCCCGTCGCGCTCGTGGCGGGCTTTTTCTGGGGCGAAATGAAAGTCGGCATGGCCATGCAAACCGAAAACGGCACGGCCCTGCAGGAAATCGCCCGCGAACTCGCGGGAAAATCGGTCTATTCCATTGACGGCGCGCTGTATGACCAGGCGAAAATCGATGCGCTCGCCAGCTCGCTTTCGGCCGACGAGGCGAACCTGCGCACGATGTCGTTCCAGCTGAAAGGTTCGCTCGAGAGCTCGTATGCGACGTGCTCGGGCAAAACCGACGCGTTCTTGGATTGGTATTTCAGCATCGCCACGAATTCGTCGCTGCGCGCGAGCATTCCCGAAGGCGGCGCGCAACAGGCGCTTGAGGACAGGTTTTATTCCCTGGTGGGCTCGAGCGAAGACGAGCAGCTCACCAAGAGCATGAAGAATTATTTGGCCGCGGCGGCGAATTTGCGTTCCGCGATTGACGACGGCATGCAGGCGGCGAAGGTTGATGGAGACGTGTCGCAGGCGGGCGGCGATGGGCGGAAGCTTCCCGCGTGGCTTGTCGAGGCGAAGGAATTCGGCGACGCGTGGCTGCTTAAAGGCTATCGCGAGGAAGCCGACGGCGTGCTCGACGCGGCGCGCGATTCGGGCATTTCGGCGGCGCTCGACGATGGGAAAACGCTGCTGCAGTACCAGTTTGAGAAGAACGTGTACTCCGACGCGCAGTTCTCAAGCATGGCTTCGTCGGTCGATAAGCTCTCGAACGGCGGCGGCAATATTGCCCTCGATGTTTTGACGTATGCGGGCGGCGTATTCGACGAAGGCATGAGCCGTGACAAATACCGCAAAATGCTCCAGGCGGGCATCTCTGCATGCGAGGATCAGGCGAAAACATTGCTTACGCCGAATGTGCCTCCTGCGTTTTCGGCCGAACGGTAGCTGGTTAATGAGTCGCAAATTGCAAGGAAGGCCCTGGAAGTCGATTCCAGGGCCTTCTCTATCTCAGCTTTGCGATTCGTGGCGCGGCCTTGCGGCTTGCCATGCGCGGCTGCCCTTCGCCTGAAGTTAGTCGAGCTTGGCGAAGGCCTGCTGCAAATCCCAAATGATGTCTTCGGCATTCTCGGTGCCGATGGACAGGCGGATGGTCGAAGGCGTGATGCCCTGGTCGGCCAGCTCGGCCTCGGTCAGCTGGGAGTGCGTGGTGGTTGCCGGGTGAATGGCCAGGCTCTTCACGTCGGCGACGTTGGCGAGCAGCGAGAAAATCTGCAGGCTGTCGATGAATTTCCAAGCTGCTTCTTGGCCGCCCTTAATCTCGAACGTGAAGATGGAGGCGCCGCCGTTGGGGAAGTAGCGCTCGTAGAGCTCGTGGTCGGGGTGATCGGGCAGGCTCGGGTGGTTCACGGAAGCCACGTGCGGGTCGTTGGCCAAGAATTCGACAACCTTCTTCGTGTTCTCGACATGACGGTCGACGCGCAGAGACAGCGTCTCGGTGCCCTGCAGCAGAATCCATGCGTTGAACGGTGAGATGCAGGCACCTTCGTCGCGCAGCAGAATGGCGCGCACATAGGTCGCGAATGCGGCCGGGCCTGCGGCTTCGGCGAAGCTCACGCCATGGTAGCTCGGGTTGGGGTCGGCGATTTCGGCATACTTGCCGCTTGCCTTCCAGTCGAAGTTGCCGCCGTCGACAATCACGCCGCCAAGCGAGGTGCCGTGGCCGCCGATGAACTTGGTCGCGGAATGCACCACGATGTTCGCGCCGTGCTCAAGCGGGCGGAAGAGGTACGGCGTGCCGAAGGTGTTGTCGACTACGACGGGCAGGCCGTGCTTCTTGGCGATTTCGGAAATGGCGTCGACGTTGGGAATGTCGGAGTTCGGGTTGCCGAGCGTTTCCAGGTAAATGACGGTGGTGTTGTCTTTGATGACGCTTTCGACCTCGGCGAGGTTGTGCGCGTCGACGAAGGTGGTTTCTACGCCGAACTGCGAAAGCGTGTGCTCGAGCAGGTTGTACGAGCCGCCGTAGATGGTCTTCTGCGCGACCACATGGTCGCCGGCCTGCGCGAGGGCCT
>NZ_CDRRGL010000210.1:0-2132 GCF_977041755.1 Slackia sp. | reverse complement strand
CCTGCCGGTAGTCGATTCCGTCGAAGTAGCTGCGGAAATCTACGTGGCGGCTGCTGTGGGGGCAGATGAATTTATGGGCGGCTAGGAAATACTCGTCGGTCATTGCGGCGAGATAGTCGACGACGATTTGGTGCGGCTCTTCCTTCCGGTAGGGCGCATCGTCGTCGTAAAGGCGGCGCTGGTGTTCGATCTTTTCGATGTGATGCTTGAAGAGCGGGGAGCTTTCGTTGTTCGTTTTCAGGTCGCGAAGCAGCTGCTCGTAGAGCTCCTCGAACATAGGGCGAATTTCTTCTTCGTAAATATCGCCCTGATCGCCGGCCAAATAGATGCGTTCGTAGTTTTCGGCTTTTGCGGTTTTGAGCGCTGCGAAGGCGTCATCGCTCATCTCGATATGGTCGCGAAGGTAGCTATGTTCGACGATATCGACGGTGAGATTGTTGATGATTTCCGCATTCATGACCCCCATGGGGCCGGCGGTGAAGTGTTTGTCCGATTCGAGCGCGCCGACGCCCATGGCGTCTTGGCGATCTTTGCCCACATACGCAATCATGTCGGAAATGCGCACCACACAGCCCTCGAGCGTTGCTGGACGCAAGTGCCCGATGGCCGATTCGTCGATATAACACGCTTCCATATGGGCATCGAAATCGTCGAAGGAATGCGTGGCGCCCAAATAGAACGTTTTCTGGCTGCTTTCGCCGTTGTGGCACAATACGCCGTCGAGCGTTTGTAGGCTTACGTTGCGAGCGTACAGATGGTCGAGCACCCGTGCGCTGTGGACGTTATGGTTGAAATAGCGCCCTGTGTCGGCATAGTAAAGGTCGTTCAGGATATGTTCGCCCGCATGTCCGAAGGGCGTGTGTCCCAAATCGTGACCGAGGGCAATGGCTTCCGTGAGGTCTTCGTTCAGGCGCAGCATGCGTGCGATGGTGCGCGCGGTGCGGGCGACGAGTTGCACGTGCAGGCCGCGTCGTGAGATGTCGTCATTGCGCACGAAGCTGAATACCTGGGTTTTGCCCGCATACCGGTTATAGGGCGGAACGTTGAGGATCTTATCGATGTCTCGACAGAACGGGGGGCGGTGCAGCCGTTGTGACATGTCTCGCTTGGGGTTGCGTCGTATAACGTCTTCGTTCTTGCAGCGATAGGGGTTGGAAATGCCTTTATCGGTATCGGCATTCCACCGATCGATGAACTCGGAAGAGAAGTTGTTGTAGGCCATGGCTGCTCCTTGGCTGCGTTTCGAAAGTCGATATGCCGAGTATACGACATCGGTGCGTGCCGGCTGCAGGGAAGCGAAAAGGGCTTCGCATGTGCGATTTCGGTCATTCATAAGCGGGTGCTTTTAATTGGGCGGTCGTACTTGTCAACCTTCTATGCTTCCTTGAAACCTTTTTGAAAAAATTGTTCCACTGTAGCGTGCGATAGTGATATAGTCTCCGTCAGCACCTTGAGGGATTGAGGTTAGCCTTTTTCCTCTCTCTTGTCGCTCTTCTCAATCCTCCAAGGTTACAAGTGCATAGCGCCACCCCGTCGATACGTCTTGAATCGAAGCTTTCCCGGCCGAGACTGGACGCGTTAGGGGCCTCTGGAGAATCCCAATCATTTGGGTGCCGAAGGGGCAAGCGCCGCGAAACCCATGATCGCGCGGCGTGAAACTCTCAGGCAAAAGGACAGAGCAGCTTCGCAGCTTGTTGCAGGTATTCGTGTATGCGTATTCCCGCAGCAGCTCTTCTTCTGTTTTTCATTTCTCCTTATATTCCAAGGCTCCTTCGCTTTCTGAAAGCGTGTCGCGCGCGGCGTTAGATAGTCGGACGTTTCGCGATGCGGAATGAAGAAAGGAAGAGTTGTGGAACAGTTTTTCGCCACGGTGAACAGCATTTTGGTCGCCATCGACGATTTTATTTGGGGCGTGCCGCTTATGGTCCTCATTTTAGCCGGCGGCATTCTGCTGACCGTGCGCCTGCGCGGCCTGCAGTTTTCCAAGTTGCCCCGCGCGCTTCGCTACATGATGAAGAATGAAAAGGGCGATGACGCTCACGGCGAGGTGTCGAGCTTCGGCGCGCTGTGCACGGCGCTTTCGGCCACCATCGGCACCGGCAACATCGTGGGCGTTGCGACGGCTATCGTTG
>NZ_CDRRGL010000209.1:0-2143 GCF_977041755.1 Slackia sp. | reverse complement strand
GATTTCACCGATTCGGGCGTAACGCCGCTCGACGTGTCGGTAATAAGGCGCATGAAACCGGTGTTCGACGAAACGGCGGTCATGTTCGCGATCGAAAGGCTGCCGTAGTTCTGCTTGCCGTAGTTGTAGATTTTCGAACCATTGACTTCAACTGGGCCGTTGCAATTCATATACGTCGTTTGCGGGTTGATGCCCTTTTCAATGGCATCGGTAATCGTAAACGCTTTGAACGTCGAGCCCGTTTGGGTGCCCGAATTGCTCGTGGCGATGTTGTACTGGTCGGCATCGTAATCTTTGCCGCCGATCATGGCCTTAATGAAGCCCGTATTGGGGTCGACAAGCGTGAGCGCGAATTCCTGGTTGCTGGCCGCAAGGCGCCCGGAATCGTACTGCTTCTGCACGGCGGCTTCGGCGTAGCCCTGCATCTCGGGATCGATGGTGGTCACAATTTGCAAACCGCCCTGGAAGACCTGCTCGTGATCGTAAGTCTCAAGAATTTGATCGCGCACATAGCTGGTGAAGTACTTATAGAGGTACACACCATTCGTGCCGGTTTCCTCTTGAACGTTGAGGTTCAAGTCTTCAGCCTTCGCCGCGTCATATTCCTCTTGGGTGATAACGCCATTGGTGAGCATGCGCGAAAGCACCACGTTGCGACGATCGAGCGCATTGTCGGGATTGACGACCGGGTTGTACATTGTGGGCGAATTCGGAATGCCGATGAGCGTCGCGGCCTGAGCAATAGTGAGGTCGCTCGCATTCACCGAGTAATAATGCTTCGCCGCAGCCTGGATGCCGTAGCAGTTGTCGCCATAGTTGATGGTGTTCAAATACATCATCAAAATCTGGTCTTTGGAATAAATCTGTTCCATCTCTTCGGCGAGCGTCATCTCGCGAACTTTACGCTTGATGGAAATCTCGTTCATCTCGGAAGACAAGATGGTGTTGCGCACATACTGCTGCGTGATGGTGGAAGCGCCCTCTTGACCGCCGGAGAGATTCACGACTACCGCGCGGACAATGCCCTGCAAGTCAACGCCGCCGTGATCGTAGAAGCGCTCGTCTTCCGTCGCAACCGTTCCCTTGAGCACATAAGGACTCACCTGATCGATTGTGACGGGCTCGCGTTTCTCCATGTACAACTCGGCCAGCACGGTAGTGCCGTCGTTGGCATAGATGGTAGACTGTTCCGGCAAGTCGAAAGCAGTCGTATTCTGCACACTGGGCAAATCGGCACACCAGTCATCTATCAAGGACATAACTCCCTGATAGCAGCCGTAGCCAACCAGCCCGATGCCGGCCAGAACAATGATGATGGCCCAAAGGCCTGCGTGTGCGCGTTTTTCGCGCTGTTTTCTCCGTGGTTTCATACTGTGCAACGATACCTGAAAGCGATACTATTCGCAAAGTTTTACACGAAGACGATTGGACTTTTTACATGATGAACCCATACAGGCATATGGAACTTCTCGCCCCCGCAGGCTCTATGACGTGTTTACATGCCGCGGTGGCGGCCGGAGCCGATGCGGTGTACTTGGGTTGCGATGCGTTCAATGCCCGTCGCAGCGCAGACAACTTCACCCTTGACGACCTGGCGCGCGCGTGCGATTTCGCCCATCTGCGCGGGGTTCGCGTGTACCTCACGCTCAACATCGCGATTATGCCCGACGAAATATCGGCGGCGCTCGAGCTTGCCCGCCAAGCATGGCGACGCGGCGTAGACGCCCTCATCGTGCAAGATATCGGGCTCGCCGCCGAAGTGAGGCGCGCGCTGCCCGATGCGCGCCTGCATATCTCTACGCAGATGAACACGCATAACATTGACGGCGTGCGAGCGGCGGCGGAATTCGGCGCCGAACGCGTAACGCTGGCGCGCGAGCTGAGCTGCGCTGAGCTCGCCGAAGTCACCGAAGAAGCACATAGCCTGAATATGGAAACTGAGTGCTTCGCGCACGGCGCCCTGTGCATTTGCTATTCGGGACAATGCCTTATGAGCTCCATGATTGGCGGGCGCTCCGCGAACCGAGGCACCTGCGCGCAGGCATGCCGCCTTCCCTACACCCTTTGCGACGAGGACTCCGACGCAGAACTTTCGGCGCCGGGCGATCGCCTGCTGTCCCCGAAAGACCTTTGCACCATCGAT
>NZ_CDRRGL010000208.1:1707-2193 GCF_977041755.1 Slackia sp. | reverse complement strand
GACCGGCAAGAATAACGGTGCTGCCCGCGACGGTGAGGAAGCGGCGGCGGCTCATGGAGTAGTTTTGCATGATGTGCGTTCCTTTCGGATGATGGTTCCCTTCCATGGGTTCATATCTTGAGGGGCGCACGTCATGCCCGCGTCAGGGCAACGTCAAAGACGGGTAAAGCATTCTCAATCTGTTAAAAGCCCGTGTTAAATGCTCGCAGCGTTTAACAGATTCGTTCGACCCAACGTTTAGCGCCGAGGGTATACGCCACTCGCCGCGGTCGCGCGTGGCAAGGGACACCGCAAGCAATCGAGGAGCCGGGGGATCGTTTGCTGCGTCGAGAGCACGCCGGCCGAAACAGCCCTTGGCCAACCGAACGCATGCCCAAACAACAAAAAACCTGTTAAACGCTGCGAGCATTTAACAGGTTTTGAAAAGTCGCGAGCTATTTCGCGGGAAAATGCACTTCGATTATCGTGCCTTGGGGCTCGTTGCCC
>NZ_CDRRGL010000208.1:0-1697 GCF_977041755.1 Slackia sp. | reverse complement strand
TTGTGCGGCATGCTTGACAATGGCAAGTCCCAATCCGCTGCCGCCTGTTTCCTTCGAGCGACTTTCGTCGACGCGGAAGAAGCGCTCGAATACGCGCTCGCGCAGCTCGGGCGGAATGCCAATACCGGTATCGCTCATGCGCACAACGGCCGATCCGTCGGCCGCACCGATAATCGCAACATGCGCGCGGCCGCCTTCGACGTTGTAGCGAATCGCGTTCTCGGCCAGGTTGCGCACCATCTCGCCCAAAATCTGCGCGTTGCCGCGCACGACCACAGGCTCATTGCCGCTGCGCTCAATCTCGCACGAGAGAGACACCGCATGGTCCTCGGCATAGGGACGCAAGCGCCCGCACACGTCATTGGCAAGAGATTCGAGCGAAACGACCTGGTTCATATCAACACCCAAATCATCGCCCGACGTGCTATCTTTCCCCATGTCATCGAGCTTTGAGAGCGAGATAATATCGTCGACCATACTGCGCATGCGCTGCGATTCGCTGTGGATGGTATGCGCGAACGACTTCACATCCTCATCTTTCGCGATGCCCGCGGCGATAATTTCCGCATAACCCGAAATGACCGTGAGGGGTGTTTTGAGCTCGTGCGACACGTTCGCAGTGTATTGACGCCGCTCGCTCGCCTGGGCCTCGAGTCGCTTGCGCTGAGCGTCGAGGCGCGTGAGCAAGGGGGAAAGCTCGACCGGGGCGTCCGATTCGAGAGGCCGATCCAAGTCGATTCGCATAAGGTCGGCCGAAATCACCTGAGCCAAAAACCGCGAACCCACGGCGGCGGAAACAAGCGCGAGCACGACAACAACGGCGCACGGCCCCAGCATATGGAGCATCATGCCCCACACGCTCGATTGGGTCGTGGCGAAACGAAGCACATCATCGTTGTAAAGACGAACCGAATGATAGAGCGTGACCTCTTGCAGGGTTTCGGAATAACGGCCCGCGCTGCTCTCGCCGTCGATTTCCGCCTGAACGAACTCGGGGCGCCCAGCATGGCTTTCGAGCATCGACACATCAGCCACGTCGTTGTCGAACAGCACCGTGCCATCGCTCGCGATGAGCGTGACGCGCATGTCGCTCCCCATAAGCTCCGACTGTTCATCAAGAAAGTCGAGCAATTCATCGCCATCGAGCTGGGCGGCCTCTATGTAAGAAGCATAGCGATGGGATTCGTCGGTGATTCCCTCGGATGCGCGCGCGTCGAGCGTGGCGTATGACGCCGCGGCAAAAGCAACGACGCACACGAGAGCCACCGCCGTAGTAGCCACCATAATGGCGGCTGCGGCATTATGGGCAAGCGAATGATGCGCGAAAAGGCGCAGACGCTTCGTACACTTCCCGTTTTCGGGGGATGGTTTTTCCTCGTCGGAAACCGCAGTTACCACCATAGGCCGCCTACGCTTTCAGGCGATAGCCCACGCCACGTACCGTTTCGATATATGTCGAAGCTTCGGGACACACCTCAGAAAGCTTTTTGCGAAGCGTTTGCACATGGGCGTCAACCGTGCGGGTTTCGCCGGCAATGCTGTAGCCCCATACGCGGTCGAGCAACAAATCGCGCGACACCACGATGCCGCGATTTTCCATGAGATAGCGCAACATTTCGAATTCCTTATGCGTGAGCTGCACTTCCTCGCCGTCTGCGGTGACCTGATAGCGCGCAACGTTCAGGCAAATCGGGCCC
>NZ_CDRRGL010000207.1:0-2204 GCF_977041755.1 Slackia sp. | reverse complement strand
CGCAACCAGCAGCCCACTCGGCGTTGGCAGCGCGCTCTTCGGCGCCGGCAGCACGCAGGAAGTCGTTCGTGCTGTTCACGAGCTCCATGATGGCAGCAATCGCGGTGTTGAAGTTGTTGCGGTCGATATCATCGGACACTTTGCCCACCACACGATGGCGCTCGCGCATCAGCGTCTTGAAGGCGTCGGCGGCATTCAGCTTGGAGCCGCCGTTAAACAGCGTATCCTCGCCCGCCTCGCGCTTCAGGTCGTACACAGCGCGCCACACGCGGTTCAGGAACTTGTACAGGCCCGCAAGGCCGTCTTCATTCCACAGCAGCTCCTTGTCGGGCGGAGCCATGAACAGAATGTAGCAGCGCACGGCGTCGGCGCCGTAGGCGGCAATCATGTCTTCAGGCGAAATAACGTTGCCCTTCGACTTCGACATAACGTCGCCGTGCTCGTCGAGCACCATGCCCTGGCACAGCAGATTCGTGAACGGCTCATCGAAGTTCAGCATGCCCTCGTCGCGCAGCACCTTCGTGAAGAAGCGGCTGTAGAGCAAATGCAGAATAGCGTGCTCAATGCCGCCAATGTATTGGTCGACGGGCAGCCACGAGTTCGCCTTATCGGAATCGAACGGACGCTCGGTGTTATGAGGATCGGTATAGCGCATGTAATACCAGCTCGAGCACGTAAACGTGTCCATGGTATCGGTCTCGCGGCGAGCTTCGCCACCGCACTTCGGGCACGTGCACTTCGCGAATTCCTCATGCGTGGCAAGCGTCTCACCAGCGGAAAGATCGATATCCTCGGGAAGGCGCACGGGCAAATCTTCCTCAGGAACGGGCACAACGCCGCATTTCGGGCAATGGATTGCCGGAATGGGATTGCCCCAATAGCGCTGACGAGAAATAAGCCAGTCGCGCAGGCGGAATTCCACCTTGCGGCGACCGCGGCCCATAGCCTCGAGCTCGGCGACGATGGCCGCCTCGCCCTCGGAATGCTTGCCGCCGGTCATGCCGGTGTATTTGCCCGACTGCACAAGCGTGCCTTCAGCGGCGTAGGCCTCGGGCCAATCGACCGAAGTAACCACGCGATTCTGCTCGTCTTTCAGCTGCTCGAACAGCGGATCATCATCGCCCAAGATGATGGGAATGATGGGCAAATTATATTTGCGAGCGAATTCAAAATCGCGCTGGTCACCGCATGGAACAGCCATAACGGCACCCGTGCCGTAATCGGCAACGACATAGTCGGCAACCCAGATGGGCAGCTTTTCGCCATTGATGGGATTGACCGCGTAACGGCCGGTGAACTCGCCGTGCTTTTCGTGGTCACCCTGGGCGCGTTGCACCGCGGTGATCTTCTTGGAGGCCTCAACGAGGTCCATAACCGGCTTCTCGTATTCAGTGCCCTCGACAAGCGCCGCGAGACCCTTGTATTCAGGAGCAAGCACGAAGAAGCTCGCGCCAAACAGCGTGTCGGCACGCGTGGTGAACACAGTGATGATGTCGTCTTCAGCGGGCTCGGCGGGCACGTTGCCGTCTTTATCGCACAGCACGAAGTCGACCTCGGCGCCTTCGGAGCGGCCAATCCAGTTGGACTGCTGCTGCTTCACGCGCTCAGGCCAGCCTTCAAGCTGGTCAAGGTCGTCAAGCAATTCCTGCGCATAGTCGGTGATCTTCAGATACCACTGCGTGAGGTCGCGCTTCTCGATTTCAGAATCGCAGCGCCAGCAACGGCCCTCGATAACCTGTTCGTTCGCCAGAACAGTCTGGCAACCCGGGCACCAGTTCACAGGAGAGTTGCGGCGTTCGACGAGGCCGCGCTCCCAGAATTTCTCGAAAATCCACTGGCCCCAGCGATAGTACTCAGGGTCGCACGCAACAACGGTGCGGTCCCAATCGTAGGAAAAGCCCATGCGCTTGAAGCTGGCCTTCTGGGTTTCGATGTTGGCATACGTCCATTTTGCAGGATGGCTATGGTGTTTGATGGCGGCATTTTCTGCAGGCAGGCCAAAGGCATCCCAACCCATGGGGTGCAAAACGTCGAAGCCCTTCATGCGATAGTAGCGAGCAATAACGTCGCCGATCGAATAGTTGCGGGCGTGGCCCATGTGAATGTCGCCCGAGGGATACGGGAACATTTCCAAGATGTACTTCTTGGGACGCCCGTCTTCTTCATGCACCTTGTTGATGCCGCTTTCTTCCCAAGCCGCTTGC
>NZ_CDRRGL010000206.1:0-2252 GCF_977041755.1 Slackia sp. | reverse complement strand
GGCATCGTCATGTCGCAAAGCCCCAACGGCGGCAAGCTTGAAAAAGGCGGCACCGTGACCATCACCGTATCGCAGGGCCAAGACCCCGAAAAGAACAAGGTCACCGTTCCGTCGGTCACGGGCATGAGCCAGAGCGAAGCGATCAACACGCTGCTCTCGTACAACCTCGCCTATGCGCTTGATACGGCATCCGCTGGTTCGGGAACCCCGGGAACGGTTGCCAAGCAAAGCGTCACCGTCGGCAAGAAGGTCGACAGCGGCACCGTGGTCACCATTTACGTCGTGCCCGAATCGTCGAACTCCACGGGTGATAACACGAACAATTCCGGCAACACTCCAGGCACTGGAAGCACGACGAACTAGCGGCCAAGCTCGCAATTTCAGGAAACGCCCCTCAACCGAGGGGCGTTTCTTTTTTAATCGCAATCGTGTTCCCGACGATGGAGCGAACGCCATTCGGCAAGCGCCTTTAGATTCGCGTTCGCGAGCACCCCATTTGAAATACCTAACTTCACGCGATACGCAACCCTCGATTCGCCTTAAAAGCCCCGCTACAATGGCAGGCATGACACACATCACGAACAATCCTCCAACCTCTGCAACGGCGCTTCCCCAATGGGGATACAAGGCCATGCTCCTCGGCGCCGCCGCCATTTGGGGCCTCAGCACTTGCATCATCAAAGACACCGTCGCAGTGTTTCCCCCTGCCTGGCTTATGGGCATTCGGTTTTTCCTCGCAGGCATTCTCTTGCTCATCATTTTCCGCAAGCGCATCGCACAATGCCTTAACCGAGAGATGCTCGTTGCCGGCGCAATAATCGGCCTCGTTCTCGCGCCGGCATATCTGCTCAACACATCGGGACTTCAGTTCACCACGGCATCGAAGGGAACGTTCCTTACGGGCACGTATTCCATCATGGTGCCCTTCATCGCGTGGGCGATTTCGAAGCAACGCCCCACGCGTTACAATATCGCCGCGGCATTGCTCGCCCTTGCCGGCATTGGCTTCATCTCGTTTTCCGGAGCAGGCGAGATCTCGCTCACCTTCGGAATCGGCGAAGCAATCATGCTCGCCTCGGCCTTTTTCCTTGGTTTACATATGGCGGTATCGGCGCGCCTCTCGGATGGGCGCGATGCGCTCGCGCTTTCCGCGATCCAATTCATCGTCGCCGGCCTCATTGGCATGGCGTGGGGAGCAGCAACGGAAGGCACACCGAACTTAACCACGTTTGCCGACCCTTCGGTGTTCGCAGGTATGGTGTATCTTGTGGTGTTCGCTTCGTGCGGCGCGCTCTGCTTCCAGAATATTGGCATCAAACACGTTCCCGCAGCACCCGCCGCCTTGCTGCTGTCGACCGAAAGCCTGTTCGGCGTGACATTCGCCGTGCTCTTCTTCGGCGATACGCTTACCATCACAGCGATCATCGGCTTCGCGCTTATCGCCTTCGGCATCGCGGTAAGCGAAACCTTCCCCCTAAAGAAAGGGAGTTCGCAGTAATTCACGGCAGAAAACGTCGCAATGGGGCCTTATTGCATAAGAAGCCGCGCACATTGGCAGGAATCGCACCCAAGGGGCCCCTCTTTCGTTGAAAGCCAAAGGCAAAACAAGCTTGTATAAAGCAAAATGCCTGCTCACGCTATTCCGCGCCATCATTTTAGTGCCCAAGGCCCCTGCAAAAGGGCCCCATGGGCGCACTTCCTGCCAAATCAACGTCGCAACTCGTACAATAGACAAAGAAAACGAGGCGTCGCCGCAGCAAGGATCACGAAAGAATTCCGATGAAAAAAGAACTCCCCTCCCTGTTCTACAAGTTGCTCATTATTGCAGCCACCATTATTTGGGGCTTCAGCTTCGTTGTCGTAAAAGACGCCGTCGATGCCGTATCGCCCGCGTGGCTTATGGGCATGCGCTTCGTCGCCACCGCCGCAATTCTGGCCGTGGTGTTCCATGAAACGCTGCATGCGAACTTCGATACGAGCCATCTTTTTGCAGGCGTCGTGCTTGGCGTGTTCTCGTTTTTGGGCTTCTGGATTCAAACCATCGGTATTACCGACACGACCCCCGGCCGTAACGCGTTTCTTACCGCGACGTATTGCGTCATGGTGCCGTTCCTTTATTGGATTGTCGCGAAGCGTCGCCCCACGGCGTTCAACCTGGTAGCCGCCGTCATGTGCATTGCGGGCGTCGGGTTCGTTTCGCTCGGCGGCGATTTCACGTTCTCTATGCGCTGGGGCGATTCCATGACCCAGCA
>NZ_CDRRGL010000205.1:0-2294 GCF_977041755.1 Slackia sp. | reverse complement strand
AGGGCGCTTACTCGCCGCAAGCGCACGTCTGTCTTGCTCGAGGGTATTTGGTCGACAATCGATTCGTCGAGTACTACGACTCCCGCGCGGGGAAAGGCGCGACGGAATTCCTCGTAGAGGCGATAGAGGCCGCGCTCGGCTAAGCCGGCGTTGGCCTCGGGCGCGGCCAACGCAATGCTGGCTCGAGGCGGCGTCGGTCCTTCGGCCATGTGCCCCGAAATTTCTGTCGGACCACTCCGCGGATATGCATGCAGAAGACCAGCAAGGCTCGATCAGAGATGGCATTTTTGTTCCTGTTTTATTCCGATTTGGAAACAATCGCTGCAAAACCTACCAATTAGTATTGAGACAGTGTATCATTTGCGGCATAAGCCATGGGCGAAGGGCCCACGGCTGGAAATCCAAAAAGGGGGATTCGAAATGTCCAAATACGCTGGAACCCAAACTGAGAAAAACCTGCAGGCCGCGTTCGCGGGCGAGTCGCAGGCGACCAATAAATACACGTATTTCGCGTCGGTTGCGAAGAAGGAAGGCTACGAGCAGATTGCCGAAATCTTCCGCAAGACTTCGGCAAACGAGCAGTACCACGCCAAAATGTGGTTCCGCGAGCTCGAAGGCATCGGCACCACGGCGGAAAACCTTGCCGCTGCAGCCGATGGTGAGAACTTCGAGTGGACTGACATGTACGACGAGTTCGCCAAGACGGCTGAAGAAGAGGGCTTCGTCGAGCTCGCCGAAAAGTTCCGTCAGGTTGGCGCAATCGAGAAGCATCATGAGGAGCGTTACCGCGCGCTGCTGCACAACGTCGAAACCGCCGCTGTGTTTGAGAAGAGCGAGGTCAAGGTATGGGAATGCCGTAATTGCGGCCACATCGTCGTAGGCACGAAGGCTCCGGACGTATGCCCCGTTTGCAACCACCCGCAGGCATACTTCGAGATTTCGGCTGAAAACTTCTAAGTCGAAATCGATCTCGAAAGCAAATATCGAACATCGCAAGAAAGCCGCTCTTGGGCGGCTTTCTTGATGGAATTTGGCTGTCGAGGCGCATTCGCACGGTCCGAAAAGAGGGCTTATGACAAGTTCACTTTAGTGCGTTAGCACAGCTCGCCCGGGGCCCATCTTCCATGAAAGAGGTCTCAGGGCCGACCTCGTCTTGCGCGTCGGAATGTGCGACATAAAGTCTAGTCTTCGGGCCACACGAATTCGGCGGCTCCCGCCTCGCCTCCATCGATAAGAAGGTTTTGCCCGGTCATGAAGCGGTTCGTCACGCCAACGAAATAGACCCACTCGGCGATTTCGTCGGGTTCGGCCCAACGGCGCAGCGGCGTAAGCTGCATGATGCGCTCCCACATGGCGGCGTCGTCCATCACGGGGCGATTGAGCTCGGTAAGCACGCCGCCCGGGTCGACGCTGTTGCAAATTCCCTGCGGCGCCAGGTGGTTTGCAACGTTTTTCGTATACGAAAGAATGCCGCCCTTGCTCGCCGCATACTCGGGAAATTCGGAACCCGTGTGTCCGCTCGCCGAGCCGACATTGACAACCGAACGAATCCACGGCGCGGGCTTCGATTCCCTGGTGAACACCAAAGAGGAGCTGGCTGCCATCTGCCAGGCCATCGAGGCTGCCGGCGCTGACGCGCTGGAACTGCGGCTGGGTACGTTCGCCTTCAACGAGGCTCAGTTCATCAACGACGTGTGCTTCGCCGGCTATGGTTACGACGGCACCATGAGCTACGGTATCGCGTTCGATCCCAAGTCGAACTTTCAGGGCATCTTGGACAGCAGCCACTCGGGTTGCGGCCTCATTATGGGCGCGTGCCGTTACGTGAAACAGTTCGTGAAGATTCCCGTGGGCGGCGTGGTATTCATGGACCCGGCTTCGGCCCCCGACTATTTTGGACAGGCACTCAACGATGACACGCTGGAGCTTATCTACGTGCATCGTGCTGTTTCGAACTGCGATTCCGAATACGCCAACAAACTGCTGGAAAACCGCATCGACGGGATTCGCCCCTGCTGCCGCTGCTTGAATTGCATGGGCGGCCCCTGCCGCGTGAACCCCACTAGCGCGATGGGCTTCATCGAGGCAATGCCCGAAGGCTTCGAAGTGCCTGCCTGCGATGGCAGCAAGAAGGTCATGGTTATCGGCGGCGGCCCTGCTGGCATGGAGGCTGCTCGCGTGTGCGCCGAGTGCGGCTACGATGTGTCGCTGTGCGAGAAAAGCGCGCTGGGCGGCCTGCTCGACTTCGCCGAAATGGTGAAGGGCAAGCACGAAAGCCTGAGCCGCTTGAAGAA
>NZ_CDRRGL010000204.1:0-2333 GCF_977041755.1 Slackia sp. | reverse complement strand
CGAGATGCGCGAGCGCTTGAGCAAGCTCGTGGGCCCAGGCGCGCGTGGCATGTGGGTGTCTACCTTCCATAGCATGTGCGTGCGCATTCTGCGCGTCGATTGCGAGAAGCTCGGTTTCGACAAGGGCTTCACCATCTACGACGACGACGATTCGAAGCGCCTCGTGAAGGACATCTACAGCGAGCTCGATTTGGATCCGAAGCGCTGGCCCATCAACAACATTCGCAATCGCATTTCATCCGCGAAAAACGAACTTATGACTCCGGGCGAATTCGCGAAAAGCGCCACGGGCGACCCTGGTGCGAAGGTCGCGGCGCGCGTGTACGAGAAGCTGCAGCAGCGCTTGAAGGCGGCCAACGCATTCGACTTCGACGATTTGCTGCTCTACACGCATTTGCTTCTGAAGAACCATGCCGACGTGCTCGAGGCGTACCAGAATCGCTTTCGCTATCTGCTCGTGGACGAGTATCAGGACACGAACAAGGCGCAGTACGAAATCACGAAGCTGCTCGCCGCGAAAAACCAGAACATCATGGTTGTAGGCGACGACGACCAGTCGATTTATAGCTGGCGTGGCGCCGACATTCGCAACATTCTGGAATTCGAGAGCGATTACCCAAATTGCAAAACGGTGAAGCTTGAGGAAAATTACCGCTCAACGGGCAACATCCTGAATGCGGCAAACGCCGTGGTGCGCCATAACCAGCATCGCAAAGACAAAACGCTGCGCACTTCCCAGCCCGATGGCGACAAGATTTACGTGTATGTGGCGTCGGACGAGCGCGACGAGGGCCGTTGGATTGCTGGCGAAATCGACAAGCGCCGATCTGAAGGCTTCTCGTATGATGAGATGGCGGTGTTCTACCGTACGAACGCTCAGTCGCGCTCGCTCGAAGACATGATGCTGCGCGCTGGCGTCCCCTACAAGATCGTCGGTGGCACGCGATTCTTCGATCGCGCCGAAATTCGCGACGTTATGGCATACCTCACGTTGCTCGTGAATCCCAACGACGATATTGCGGCCAAGCGCGTCATCAACACGCCGCGCCGAGGCATCGGCAAAACCACCATCGATTATATCGACCAGGCGGCAGCCATGACGAATATGCCGTTCATGCTGGCGGCTGAGCTGTGCGTGGCTGACGAGAACCTGCAGATGCGCGCCCGTACGGCGCTTGGCGGCTTCGTCTCGCTTGTCGAGGAGTGCCGCAGCTACGGCGGCGATTTGCGCAAAGTGATCGAGGCGGTTATCCAAAAATCGGGACTCATTGCCGCACTCGAAAACGAGAATACCGATGAGGCGCGCGGTCGCGTCGAGAACATCAAGGAATTCTTGTCTGTTGTCGAGGAATATGTGCAGTCGCACCAGAATTCCGAGGAAGAAGAGCCAGAGCTGCCTGAAGGCGAGAACCTCGCAGGCGTGCGCCAGCTTTCGCCCGATTCGCTGGCCGACTTTATCGAGTGGGTTCGCCTGCGCACCGATTTGGATTCCATGGCCGAAGACGATTCTGCCGTCACGCTTATGACGGTGCACGCGTCGAAAGGCTTGGAATTCGACGTGGTGTTCGTTGCGGGCATGGAAGAAACGCTGTTCCCGCACTCGAATTCCTCGCAAGACGAATCGGGCTTGGAGGAAGAGCGCCGTCTTGCCTATGTCGCCATTACGCGTGCGCGCAAGAAGCTGTATTTAACGTGCGCCCAGTCGCGCACGATTTTCGGCGATACGGTCGCGAACCCGATCTCTCGCTTCATTGGCGAGATTCCGGGCGAGCTTCGCCAGACCATCGGCCTTGGCTCTATGGGCTTTTCGGGCACGGGTTGGGAAAAGCGCGGCAGCCGTCGCGGCATTTCGGGCTCGGGTGTGGAAGCGGGCGGCGGTCGCGTGTTCGGCCAGTCGAGCGCGAACGTGTCGGTGCGCCGCAATTCTTCGACGGGCGGGCGCACGTTCGGGACTGGCAAGCCTGGCGGTGGGCAGTCGTTCTCTGATTTCACGGCAAGCCATGGCGGCGCTGCTCGCAAGAGCTCGAGCGCGTCGCATTCAACGCGCGCGGCGGGGTCGCTTGGTTCGAGTCGAGCGCGCGGCGGCAAGGTTCCCACGTATACGCCCGAAGGCGGTTGGGGCGGATCGGCCGCAGCCAGGGCGGCATCGGCTGGCAAGAAAGAGGCGGCGCACAATACGTTCGCGGCCGGCGATACTGTCGATCATAAAACGTTCGGTCGCGGCAAGGTGCTCAAGGTCGATGGCGACTCGCTCGTGATCAAATTCGCGCGCACGGGCCAGACGAAGACTTTGCTGAAAGACTACGCGCCCATCGTGAAAATCAACTAAGCCG
>NZ_CDRRGL010000203.1:0-2393 GCF_977041755.1 Slackia sp. | reverse complement strand
CTGCCCATTTGATTTCGGTTTGCCGTTGGGGTGCCAGCAATCCCAGGTGGAAATGTCGCCTCCAGCGCCGTCGGGCCCGGTGTTGCTATAGGGGGTTCCTAAATAATACGAATCGTATTCGTGTGCTTTCAGTTCATCGAGCGCGCATCTCGTGGCGCCTAAAATGCCTTCGATTGTGTTATGTGGACTTCGGGTTTCTGCTGCCCAGGCCTGGCGGGAAAGCGGGTGTTGGCTGGCGTGGTCTAATGGTGCGCTTTCGAAGGCTACGGGGCCCAATGCGGCATATGATGCTGCCGTGGCGGCAAGGGCGAAAAATGATCGGCGCGAAAAGGACGCGTGGGGGGTATTGGGCGGACAAAGGGACGTAGGCATGGTCGCCTCCTAATCGATTGCTGCGGTCTGCGTCGCTGCGGGCGCACGCCCATGCTAGAGGTGAAACCTTGTCCGGTTCTTGCCCGCTTCCTGCGCTTTTCCTCGCGTTTTAGCGTCGAATTGCCGCTTGTTGCGGCTGAATTCCAGGCGATTTCCTCGCATAGATATTGCGGCAATCGTTCGAAATCCCCTTGTTTTTGCTGAAGCGTTCGTGCATTTCGCCCATTCTGGTAGGCGGACAATAAAAAGCCCGCGTTTCCGTTTCGAGGAAACGCGGGCGGCATTTGAGATGAACTGCGAGGTTACGGTGCTTCGCGCGGCAGCGTTTATTGCACGCCTCTGAACAAGTGTCCCGTCGTGCAACCTTCCGTCTTTGCGACGTTCGTGCCGCGCTTGGCGGCTTCGATGGCTCGTACGACTCGGGAAGTCGCCTTGCCAGCTTCGTTCGCGCTCATGAGCGTCGTGTCGACCATGAAGGCCGAAACGCCCGCGTCGATAAGCTCGTCAACCACGTGTGCGGCGTCGAAACGCACGGCGTTGTAGAGGTGGCTGCGGCCAAAGCAATCGGTTACCACGGGGAAACGATAGCCTTTGCGGTCAAGCAGCGTGTGCGCGTGTGCGCGTCGCTCGCACTGCGAACACTTCTGGTTGCATGCGCCCTGGCTCATGAGCAGGCAGTGTTCGCAGGTCATGAGTTCCTGGTTGCCACAAACCACAATGCCCAGTTCGGCGGGCGAATCTTTGCCGAGCTCGGCGATTTGCTTCAAGGAAAGCTCCGGGGAAAGCCATACGCGGCGAGCTCCCAGGGCAGCTGCGACGGAAAGCGAGGCGGCATTCGTGATGGGCAGGTGCGGCCCCACTTCAACAAGCGAGCCCATGTTCGCGCCGCGCACGAGCTGGCCGAGGTTTTCGACGAATAGCGGTTTTTCGGGTTTCGCCCACTTCCACAAGTCGACGTCTTCTTCGCTGTTCATGGGTAGCTTGTCCACCACGGGCAGGGCGATTGCACAGCGGCCGGGGTATCCCGCCTGCTCCTCGTCGACGATGCGGCCCTCGCAGCATGCTTCGCCGCGACGATAGTTCAGGGCGGCGACGAATACTACATCGGCACCGGCCTTTTTGGCGGCACGGGCGCATGCGGGGTTCGTGGCGAACGCTACGACGCACGCGTCATCGGCGGTCGGCTTCGACATGGTGCGGCCGTGCTCGGGTTTCTCGGTTTTTTCGATAATGCGATCGCGCCACGGATTGAGCATGGCTTCGGCGAGCATCTTCAACGCCTGTGTGCGTGCTTTGTGCAGAGCCGAAAAGCCCATGCCCACGCCTTCGTCGACGTCGACATCAAGGTCCGTAAGGAAAAACGGCGTATTGCCCAAGCGGTCAACGTGCTCGCGCACTTCTTCGGGGGTAATGGCCTTCGTGCGGGCCGCCTCTACCGTTGCGCCCTCAAAAGAGGCTTGCACGCCAGCGCATTCCGCCACGAAACGCAAAGGCTCGCCGATATGGGCCACGACGTGCATGCGCGCGGGAAGGCGAGGTTCCAAATCGTCATCGTGGAATGCCATGGAGGCATCGCGAACGCGGAACACGCGGTCGCCTTTGCCCACGCGGCCGTCGATTTCGAAGTAATACATGTCGCCCTTGCGCTCAAACGCCTCAAGCGTCGAGGCGAAATGTCCCTTGTTGGTCCAAAATTCCAACACGTCGCCTTCATGCAGCTCGGTTTGGGACTCCACGGCAACCTCGCGGCCTTTCGCCTTCGTAACGCGTCCGGCGAAAACGCCACGGTTGTTCGGGCGGCCGTAGCCCATGATGTCGTTCCCGCGGCGGCGGGAAAGGTAGGCTTCGGTGAATCCGCGGCTGAAGGCTTCGGAAAGCGCGCGATGCTCTTCCTCGGTCGCGCCCGCTTCTTCAAGAGACGTGCCTTCGTCGATGGCGCATGCCAAGCGATCAATTGCCGCGCGATAGGCGGCGACCGCAGCGAATACGTATTCGGGCGATTTCATGCGGCCTTCGATTTT
>NZ_CDRRGL010000202.1:0-2407 GCF_977041755.1 Slackia sp. | reverse complement strand
TTCGACGAGGCCGGGAACAATATGCCCTCGCACAGGCCAAGAAGCGTCGCGAAGAACAGATGGCAACGATTTACGCGAACCCCAGCGGGCAACGCAGCGTTGGCATCGCGCTCGTCGGTTGGGGCGTCGTTTTGGGCGTGCCGGGCCTCGCTGGCACAATTTTCACGATTGGCGCGGGCTCAATTCTTGTAGGAAGCATTCTTGCTGCGGCGACGGTCGCAGGCGGCGCTCTGTTCGCGATGGGCATTAAACGCCTGAACCTCGTAAACCGCTTCGAGCGCTACCGCGACGCCATTGGCCTGCGCGATTTCTGCTACCTCGACGAAATCGCGGCCAGCACCGCCGATACAACCGAAAACGTGCGCCAAAACGTGAAGGCGATGCTCTCGCACGGGCTTTTCAAGCAAGCGGCACTCGGCGACGGCGAAAACTTCCTGGCGCTTACCAACGACGCCTATCAGCAATACCGCCAGGCACGCGGCAAGGCGCTCGAAAAGAAACAGCAACGAGCGCTCACGCAAAGCGAGCATTCGCAGCTTGACGCCGAAACACAAGCCTTGCTCACACGTGGAAATGCCTATATCACGCAAATTCGCGAGAGCAACAAGGCAATTCCAAACCCGGAATTCAGCAAAAAGATCGACCAGATCGAACACGTGGTACGTACGATTTTCGATCGCGCGGCCGAGCGGCCCGAAGTCATCGACGACCTGGACCATTTGATGGATTACTACCTGCCAACCACGGTCAAACTTCTTGATGCCTACCGCGACCTGGACGCGCAGCCTATCCAAAGCGAAACCATCTCGCAGTCGAAACGCGAGATCGAAGGCGCGCTCGACAGCCTGAACGTCGCATTCGAGAAGCTGCTCGATTCGGTGTTCCGCGATATGGTAATCGACGTTTCCTCAGACATTTCGGTGCTGCATACCGTGCTTGCACAGGAAGGCCTGGTAGAAAGCCCGTTCGATAAGCAAAAGAGCGAATAGCCCCCTCTAGGGGCGCGCGAGTCTCAAAGAAAGGCACAACCATGACCGACGTCAAAACCGAAACCCCCACCGTCGAGCTCACGCTCGCGCCGACGCTCGATGCCGCGCCGGTGCCCACGCTCGCTAACATGGGCGGCGACGCCCTGGCTCCCGCGAGCGATGCCGCCGAAGTGCCCGCGAAGCTCGACGACAGCATGCTGACCGAAGAAGAGAAGAAGATGGTCGAAAGCTTCTCGCAGCAGATCAACGTGCGCGACACCGCGATGGTGTTGCAGTACGGCGCCGGCGCCCAAAAGAAAATGGCCGATTTCAGCGACACAGCGCTCGAGAGCGTGCGAACGAAAGACTTGGGCGAGGTCGGTGGCCTTCTTAGCGATGCCGTAACCGAGCTGCGCAGCTTCGATGCGACCGAGGAGAAGGGCCTGTTCGGATTCTTCAAGAAAGGCGCCAACAAAATAGAATCGCTGCGCGCCCGCTACGACAAGGCCGAGGCCAACGTCGACAAAATCGTGAAAGCGCTGCAGGGCCACCAGATGACCCTTATGAAAGACGCCGCCACACTCGACAAGATGTACGAGCTCAACCTCACCTACTTCAAAGAGCTCACCATGTACATTCTGGCCGGCAAGAAAAAGCTCGCTGAAGTGCGCGAAGTTGAGCTGAAGGAACTCGTGGACAAGGCAAAAGCCACGGGTCGCGCTGAAGACGCGCAAGCCGCACAAGACCTCGACGCCATGTGCACGCGCTTCGAGAAGAAGCTTTCCGACCTCGACCTCACGCGTACCATCGCCATGCAAACCGCACCGCAGATTCGTCTCGTGCAAAACAACGAGATCACGCTGGTCGAGAAGATACAAACCACCATCGTGAATACCATTCCGCTATGGAAAAGCCAAATGGTTCTGGCGCTCGGCATCGCGAATTCGCAAGAGGCCGTGCGCGCACAAACCGCCGTCACCAACATGACGAACGACTTGCTGAAGAAGAATTCCGAGATGCTGCACTCCTCCACCGTCGAGGTGGCAAAGGAATCGGAGCGCGGCATCGTCGATATCGAAACGCTGAAGCAGACTAACGAAACGCTTATCAAGACGTTCGACGAGGTGCTGCAAATTCGGGCCGAAGGCCGCCAGAAGCGCGCCGAGGCCGAAGTGGAGATGCGCCGCATCGAGGCCGAGCTCAAGCAAAAGATGCTCGAGATTCCGCAGCTTCCTTAAGCCGACCCCACTTCACCACATCACGTGCCACGCGTTTGTGCCGCACAAAAAAGGCGCCGCCCCTCTCTGAACTGCGCCCCAAATCTGCAAAGGACCCCGTTTCCTGAACGGCAAAAGAAGTGAATCAAGCGGCCCGGCTGAGCCTGTACTCGACCGGGCTGCTTCCGTCCAGGCGTCTCTTGATGCGCACGTTGTTGTACC
>NZ_CDRRGL010000201.1:0-2424 GCF_977041755.1 Slackia sp. | reverse complement strand
TCGCCGCATGGAATAGGGATATTTGTCAGCCTCGCCGCGCCTCTCGCAAGGGGCAAGAGCCACAAACCCCTAAAACAAGAAAGCGGAGCGAGTCCAGCCCGCTCCGCCTGAGAAATGCTCTTCATGCCCAAAATCGCAGGTTCTTCCCATTTCGCCATGCAGGACGCATATCCATACGCCCAGCACGGCCGCTTTAGTTGCAAACTTTGCCGGGGTTCAGAATGTTCTTCGGGTCAAACGCCTGCTTAATACTTGCCATCAGGGAAAACGCCGTGTCTCCTACCGATTCGCGCAGGTATTCCTTCTTCGCGTGTCCAATGCCGTGCTCGCCAGAAACCTGGCCGCCCAGTTCATTGCATTTCGCGTATGCCGCGCGCATAACGCGCGTCGATTTCTCAAGAAACGCCTCGCGTTCAATGTTGTTTCCGCAGCAATAAATGTGCAAATTGCCGTCACCTGCATGGCCGAACGAGCGAATGAGCACATCGTTCTGGACGCCCATATCGTGGATAAAGCCCAGGAATTCGGCGATTTTATCGACGGGAACCACCACGTCCATTTCGTCGAGATGCTCGGTTTCGGCCTCGATTACCGTGAGAAACGCGCTGCGCGCCGCCCATACCGCCGCCTTATCGGCCGGGTGCTCGATAACGAGCGTGTCGAAGGCACCCGCTTCTTCGCCGATTTCAGCCAGCGTTTCGGCGCGCTGGAAAATCTCGTCCTCGTCGTTGCCATCGAGTGTGACCAGGATATATGCGCCGCATTCGTTGCCGTCGACCACCGTGGGAATGATTTTGTTCCCCGTGTATTCGGCCGAAGAATCCACGATGTCGCGCTCCATGAACTCGATAGACTGCGGATTCAAGCCCGCGAGCTTGATTTTCGGCACGGCGGCAATGGCGGTTTGAATATCGCTGAACGAGAGGATGAAGCTCATGTCTTCTTTGGGGTTGGGGATAAGCTTCATGGAGAGCTCGGTGATAATGCCAAGCGTGCCCTCCGAGCCAATCATCAGGTGCAGCAAGCTATAGCCCGAGCTTGCTTTCGCGACCTCGCGGCCCAGGCGCAGCACCTCGCCGCTCGGCAGAACCACCGTCATGGCAAGCACATAGTCGCGCGTGGTGCCGTACTTCACGGCTCGCATGCCGCCAGCATTCGTTGACACGTTTCCGCCGACTGATCCCGTTTTTTCACCCGGATCAGGCGGGTACATGAAGCCGTGGTCGATCGCATCGGCCGCCAAGTCGCACAAGCGCACGCCCGGCTGCACGCGCACGAACAAGTTGTTTTCGTCATATTCGATAATCTTGTCCATGCGCATGGTGCACAGCACAATACCGCCCGCCAACGGCGTGCTGCCACCCACTAAGCCCGTTCCCGCTCCACGCACCGTTACGGGGATATTGTTCGCACTCGCAAGCTTCATAATGGCCGACACTTCATCGGTGTTTGCAGGAAGAACCACAACGTCGGGCATGTGCGTGCCGTAAATAGGCATCTCATCGTGCGAATAGTCTTCGTTGATGTCCCCGCCCGTAAGGCAATTGTCCTCGCCGACGATAGCGGCAAGCTCAGCGACAAGCTCGTCCGTGAGTTCGTTATATTCGACCATGGCTTCCTTTCCATGTGCTTACAACGCACAGCGACGCACGGCGGAAATCAACCGCAGCACAATTAACACCGTATAAAGTTTCATTGTGTTCGACGAACTTTAGCACACTAGAGTGCGAATACAATTCAACGAAGGGAGCCCCTTATTAAACGGCATGTACCAGCGGCGAACGGAAAAGAATTGACGGCGGGCGGCAAGGTTTTCCACGCGGCAGAATAGCTTTCCCAGCAGCATGGTCGCCTTTCTAGCAGCAAAGGCGTTCTTCGGCAGCAGATTTGTTTTCCCTCGCGGGCAGTTTGCTCCACCGCTACAATAACGCCGTCCGCAAAGCGCGCGAAGCGCAGCCGCGTCGCGCGCACTAGCGCACGCCCAACCGATTCAAACCAAGGAGCGCACCATGATGTGGTTCACCGCCGATCTGCACTTCGGCCATTCGAGCATTCTTTCGAAGATGAATCGCCCGTTTGAGACCATCGAGCGCATGAATCAAGGACTCATCGCGGCAATCAATGAACGAGTGGCGCCCAGCGACTCGCTCTATGTGCTGGGTGACTTCGCATATCAAACAACCGCCGAAAACGCGCGCCGCCTGCGCGAGCAAATCGCTTGTGAGCACGTGCATCTCATTCGCGGCAACCACGACGATTCATGGTCGACGGGTGCGGGGGCAGGAATTTTCGAAACCGAACAGGATTATCTCGAAATCGCACCCGGCTACGCGCGCGGCCATAAGCTCGTTTTGTTCCACTACCCCATCATGAGCTGGAATGGAAAACGCCGCGACGCCATCGCGCTGCATGGCCACGTGCACT
>NZ_CDRRGL010000200.1:0-2433 GCF_977041755.1 Slackia sp. | reverse complement strand
CCAGCGCCCGACATTTTCAGAACGCCTTGCGGCAAAATGCGCGGGGTACGGCGGGCAGAGCTTTTTCTTGTACGTGAACGAGACATAGCATCCCTTCATAAGTCAAATGGAATATGAGCAGAAGAAGCAGCTGCGAAGCCCACCGAAGCTCGCAGTCTATCGAGACATAAGCAAAATCGTGGTTACTTTCGCACAGAACGCAGCCAGAAGGAAGGGTCGAAAGCGAACCGTAACCGCAAAAACCCACGAAGCGCCAAGCAAGGCGTAAGGCGCCAAAGGCAAACCTATGCAACGAAACAACAAGCCGAGGTCGCGAACTACGTCGTAACCTCGGCCTGGAAGCAAGCATATGTAAATACAGCGCCTGTTCTAGTCGACAACGAGCGAGCCCGCCGTCTCGATGGCAATTTCCTTCTGATTGTCGATCGACGAACCTTCGCGCAAGGAAATCACCACGTCGGGCGACACGCCCACGCCATCGATCGTATATCCCGAAGGACTCTTGTAGCGCGCGGCCGTGTAGCGCAACGCGCCGCCGAACGAAAGCGGCTTGGTAACCTGCACGGAGCCGCGGCCCATGGTATTGACGCCCACCAACGTTGCGCGGTTCGAATCGCGCAACGCAGCTGCGAGAACCTCAGCGGAACCTGCGGTATTGCCGTTCACAAGAACGACGACCGGCGCATCGGTTGCCACATTGCCCGAAACTTGCTTGGTGGTTTGGGCGTCGACCGTATCGATTTCGACCACGACGCCGCTCTTCACGAACAGCGAAGCCACGTCGACCGCCTTATTCAAATAGCCGCCGGGGTTGTCGCGCAAATCGAGCACGAACGACTGGGCCCCTTGTGAAGAGAGCTCTTCGATCGCCTGGCGCACGAGCGAATCGGCGTTCTGCGTGAACTGGCGCAGTTTGATGTAGCCGACGTTGTTCTGCAGCTGGGCGGTCACATTCGGCTCAGTGTAATCGGTGCACACGAGCGTCGTGGTGAATTCATCGCCGCCTGAAGCATCGAGGGACGTGGGTCGACGCCACGTGATGACGACGGTCGAGCCAGCCTCGCGCTGCACGGCATTGATGACTTCGGTCGACGTCCATTCCTGCGACCGATCGCCATCGATGGCGACCACGAAATCGCCGGGCAAAACGCCCGCGTCGCTCGCCGAAGAGCCCTCGAACACGTCAAGCGCATAGGCTTGGCCGTTGTATTCCGAGAAGAACACGCCCACGCCCGGATAGTCCTCCGACGCCGTCACGTCGACATACGTCGAGTAACGGTCGGCGGAATAGTAGCGCGTGAAGGTGTCGTTCGTGGACTGGAGGAACGAATCAAGCACCGCAGACGTGCAGGCATCGGTATCGTAGGAATCGAGGCTCGATTTCGCCAAAATGCCTTCAACCTCATTCAAACGCGAGGCAACCTCGCCAGAATCGGCCGAAGCCGCCTGGACGGCGGCTTTCGTTTCTGGCTCTTCAATTCCCAAACGACTCATAAGGTCGTGGTTTCCGCGCACGACGAAACCGGCGCAAAAAAGCGCAACCGCGCACATGCATAAAGCGAGTTGCTTTATGATGCGCGCGTTGCGGGTCGTTACGTCGATATGGCCTTTGCGGTGTCGCACAGACATAGACATGGGGGCTATTTACACCTTCAAGTAGCGTCGCATAGCGAACAGCGAACCAATACCAGCAATGACCAAGCCGGCAATAATAAGCGCGCCGTAGATCATGAGATACGACGTCATGGACAAATCGATGGGCAGCCATGCCAAGGTGTTCGAAACCTGCGGCAGCGCGAAGCGGCGCAGCATTTCAATGGTCAGAATGGCAAGGGCCGAACCGATAACGGCATGCATCGCGCCTTCCATAAGGAAGGGCCCGCGAATGAAGCCGTTGCTCGCGCCCACGAGACGCATGATGGCGATTTCCTTGCGGCGTGCCAAAATGGCCAAGCGAATGGTGTTGTTGATGAACACCAGCGCGATGAAGATGAGCAGGGCGACGAGCGCGACGCCAATGTAGCGAATGTAGTTCGTGAGCTCGAACAGGCGCTTCACGCTGCTCTGGCCATACTTGATGCTGTCGGCCGGGTTATCTTCGTCGGCGATTTTCGCGAACGTGGAGTTCGCCTCGATTTGCGAGGCGATGCCCTCAACCATCTGCGGGTCGGCAAGCTCAACGTCGATGGAAGCCGGCAAAGGATTCATGCCATCGAGCTGTTCAACGATTTCGCTGGAGCTCATGGAGTTGCTGAAGTTCTGCAGGGCTTCGTCTTTCGTGGTGAAGCCGACGCTTTGCACGCCGTCCATCTTCTCGATGGCCTTCATGACCGTATCGATGTCAGATTGCTCGGCATCGTCGGACACATACGCCGTGATGGAGACCTTGTCCTCCACCGACTTCACCGTGTTGTCGACGATAAGGCCGCCAAC
>NZ_CDRRGL010000199.1:0-2451 GCF_977041755.1 Slackia sp. | reverse complement strand
CGCGACCAGTTTGCCGGTTACGTAGCCTTCGGTGTAGCAGCGGCCGATTGACAGGCCACCGACGGTCAGCGGGTAATCAACGCCGCCATAGAAGCCGCCCGAGCAGTTGCCTACTGCATACAGACCTTCGATGGGCTCGCCCGCTTCGTCGAGACACTGGTGCTGCTTGTTCACGTCAACGCCCGTGCAGATTGCCGAGACGCGAATCGTGCGGCTGATGCCGTAGTAGGGGGCGGAATCGACGGGGACGAGGTACTGCGCCTCCTTGCCGAAGTCGGTGTCGGCGCCCGCTTCGCAGATCTCGTTGTAATGCTTCACGGTCTCAACGAACGCGTCGATATCGCCCACGCCCATCTTCTTGCCCAGCTCCTCGAGCGTGTCGGCCTTCCAGGTGCTGATGAAGCTCGGCAGCACGCCCTTGCGTTCGACGTCTTCCTCCTGCATGTAAACTTTCAGCCCATCGGGGTCGACAAACTTGCCGCAGCCCTTCCAAGTCGATGCGGTGTCGGCGTACTTGCTGTCAAATACCTGGCAATATCGGCCCGCATCCTCTTCCGATGTCAGGTAGTTGCATACCACAGCCATGTCGATCTTCTCGTTCATGAAGCGTTCACCCGTCGCGGTTTTCACGGCAAGGAACGGCATGTTCCACATCGGGCCTGCATCGAAGTCGTGCATCATCTTGGTGTGTACGATGTTGGAGATCTTGCCGCCGGCCCATACGACCATCTTGTGGCCGTCGCCAGTCTTGTTCGATTGCTTTCGACCGAAGTATTTCAAATCGGGCAGGTAGTAGTTCGACATCTCCTCGTCGTTTTGGTAGTCGCCCGTGGCCACGATGACGCCCTTCTTGGCATTGAACTGAACGTAGCCCTCCTCGCTCTTTGCAATCACGCCGGTGACTTTGTCGCCGTCTTTGACGAGCTGCTCGGCTGGGGTGTTGTAGAAGATTTCAACGCCAGCCTCGGCCGCCACGTCGGCGAGCACCTTCATGCCCTCGCCGTTATTGTAGGGCTTCGGGCCCATGTATGAAGTGACGTAGTTCAAGCTGGAATAGCCGTTGACCTCGTTGGAGGCCTTCGACTGCTGGTTGTTGCCCTGGTCGATAACCGATCCGCCGGCCTCTTTCACATGGTCGAGCACCCACTTCACTGCTTCGCCGCCGTTCTCGATCCACACGTCGATAAGGTCTGCGTCGGCGCGGTAGGCCGATTCCTTAACGAGCAGCTGGCGCAGTGCGGCCGCTGCGGCCGGGTTGGATTGGTCGGTGATGATGCCGCTGGCAGTGTTGCCCTGCGAGATGGCGGTAGCCTCTTTCTGGACGAGTGCCACATGTGCTCCCGCCTCGCAGGCGGCGAGCGCAGCAGGAACGCCCGCGGCGCCTGCGCCAATGACAACCACGTCGAAGTCAAGCGTCTTCTTGATATCGGTGATGGGGTCGGGTGCTACGAAAAACGACGGCAGTCCTGCGCGCTCGTGGCCAGCGACCGTCGTGGTCTTTTCGGCTTCGGCCTTGGACGTGCTGTCCTTTGCGCCCTTTGCCGGCGAGCAGCCGGCAAGTGCGATTGCGCCCGCCGCTACGGTCGCCGCGGTGCTCGCGATGCCGAAAAAGCTTCGGCGCGATACATTTTGCGTGATGTTTTCCATGGTTAGACCTTCCTTGTGAACCTTCCCTTTTTCGCAATGCGCGATGAAGGCGCGCCGGCCGATGCAGGGGAGGGGAAGGGCGGCGCGCTGTGGCTAGAATCATGGCGCGGTCGATTTCGAAAAACTATCCGCCAGCTGCGTTTTTTGGAGTGGTATTTCTCTACCACCTTTCTCTACCACCTGTGTGACCTGGTGCTTTGCTTGATCGTTTGGTTCTGCTTCGGAAAAAAGGGGTAACATTCGTCGGGGTCGCTAGCGTCGGGGGAATATAATTGTGCTCGATGAGACGAACGGGCGCATATTGATGATGGGGTTGTTGGACTGTGGCCGAGGAACACATTGACAATGGGGGAGAACGGGCCTCGAGGCTGCCGAAGCTCCCGCTCGCATTCATAGGTTTGGCGGCATACCGCGCGTGGATTGAGCTCGCGTTCGTGGGGTCGTATTTCGAGGGGCAGGGTCGGCTTCCCGCCACCCGCGATGTATTCGATTTGTCGATGATGGTCGTTCTTCTGGTGGGCGTGGTGTTCGCCAAGCGTCTCTCTCCGCTCATCGAGAAACCCTGGGCTCGAATCATGTCGCTATGTTTGCTACTTTTCTCTACGGCGTGTGTTTTGTTGGGTGCCGCGTTTCCCTCATGTCCGAGTGTCTTGTGCTCGGCTGGAGCAATCGCTGGTGGCGCGGGAATAGCCATTATTCTCATTCTGTGGTCGGAATTGTATGGCTGCCTGAACCCGTTGCGCGTGGCCCTCTACTATTCCGCATCTATCGTTGCTGCGGCGCTCATCGTGTACACGATGAAGG
>NZ_CDRRGL010000198.1:0-2471 GCF_977041755.1 Slackia sp. | reverse complement strand
GAAAGCTCCAGGCCTTTACCATTGGGGTGCGGTGCTTGGCCTGGCTCGCGGTGCGCTTAATCGAATAAGCAATCGACGATATCGTCAACAGACATGTTACCAGCGCCAGGAATATGCCCAGCATCGAATTCCTCTTCGTCGCGCACGTCGACCAATAGCATATACGGGTCATTGGCAAGCATTTCCTGCAGTTCCGCGTGATCAAGTTCCATAGCAAGCCCTTCGTTATAAATTGTTTTCACGACCTGGGCCGTGTTATAATACGGTCAGATGGCAGCGCCCGCCGAACTAACACACTTTCCAGGGGAGTTAGCTACGGGTGATGCTTTCGTTTATGTTGGGCCGGTCTTACGACCGGCTTTTTTCATTTCCTAGGCACCATTTTCTTTTCTCGTTTCTTCCTGCTTTGGATTCGCTCAGCACTATCGAAAATAAATCCAATAATTGAGCACCATGTCGCAACGGCCATCACAATATCCATGGCGGTAACTCCTATCAAAATCGAAGGAAGCATCACCCGCAGGAATCGGCGAGCACTACCGCATCATATTGTATAATCGAACACACGTTCGAATATTATGAAGATTACCCGAGCTCGACGAAGCGAATTTCTTTCACGGCGCCATTCTCGATGGCGATTTTCGCAAGCTGCCGTTTCGAGCCACCGCGCGGACGCGTTACCGAGCCGGGACACAGCACCACATCGGCGGGAGAAGCGGCCGAACCGCGCAGCAATTCGGGCACATGGGTATGCCCATGAATCGCCACCTGCGGCACGGGGTCACCAGGCTTCAATACATTTGTGCGACCCGACAGAATCGCGCGCAAATCCGTTGGCGTATGCGTCACGAGAAAACGCACTCCGCCAATACGGGGAGTCGCCACCGTTCCGACCGATTCGCCATATTCGGGATAGTCGTTATTGCCCAGCACAGCACATACCGGCGCAAGCCCACCAAGCTCGAGCATTATTCCTGGACCGCAAATGTCGCCCGCATGAATGATGAAGTCGCAGTCGGCCAGTTCCGCATACGCGTCTTCAGGAAGTCGTCCATGCGTATCAGAAAGCACGCCAACAAGAAGCCGTGACACGCAACCCCCTTCTTTCAACACCGAAGAAACCCTATTCGCACCAAGGTCAGCGAGCAAGGGTTTTAGGCGAGCAGATTGGCTTGAAGGCGAGCTGCCGCGTAGCAGCGCTACGCAAAGCGAAGCCTGAAAGCCACGATGCCGCATAAAACCCGGCGCAGCGTCGAGCAGTTGCGCCGTTCGGCAGAACGGCGCAACCAATTATTTATGATATGGCTCGCCACGCGAGATTTTGAATGCCCGATAGATTTGCTCGAGCAGCACCACGCGTGCCAGATTATGGGGAAGCGTAATTTTGCCGAAAGACATGCTTTCGTCGGCAACGTCGTGCACGCCTTGGCTCACGCCGCCGGAGCCGCCCACGATGAACGAAATCTCGCTCACGCCGGAAAGCGCCAACGCATCGACGCGCGCCGCAATACCCTCGCTCGAAAGCTGTCTTCCGCCCACATCGAGCAGAATGACATGCGAATGCTCGGGCAGCTTCTCCAGAATAAAACGGCCCTCCTTCGTGCGCGCGCCCTCTTCCCCACCGACTCTCGCCGGATCACAATCGGGCACCTCGTCGACGCGCACCTTCGCATAGCCTTTAAGGCGCTTCAGGTACTCGTCGCATGCCTCCTTCCAGAATCGCTCTTTCAACTTCCCTACGGCAACGACCTGGATTTTCATTGGCCCACTCCTTTCCCTTAATACGATTTAGGCGCCACCACGACGGCGACGCCTAAGCGGATTCGTTAATTTGATTGTAGCGAAAGCCCGAGCGCTTCTCAACGGCGCATTTCCAGCCGCAAACGGCATCTCGAAGAGAAACCCCGAGGCTAGCTTTGCCGAGCCACGATGCACGAAAAACAACGGCAGCGCGACCTTTGGGGACTCTTTGCGCCAAGCCGAGGGTCGGAAGCTTCGTTTATTCACCCACTACAGCGAATCGCGAAGCGCCTTCAGTTTCGCAACCGTATCGCCGCCCAAACGCTCAGCGACCGTGTTCTTCACGGCCGTTTTCGGCGACTCATCCAAATGAAACTCGTGGGCATTCACCGCCACTGCTCGACTGAAGCCGTTCGCGCTCATGCGATCGACGCCGCCGCCGAATACGGTGTTCTGAATAGCCGCATCGCTCGACACCACCATGGTCTCAATGCCTCGGGCGCGCGCATCCCACGCGAGCTTCTCGATCACCTTATCGGCGGAATCGCCCGCACGCGAGAACATAATGCGTACACCAGCGATTTTTTCAAAGCTGCCATCGGAATATTCGTTGTCAGCCCCATCGAACACGATAATCGCTTCGAAGTCGCGGCCAGCGTACATCACCACATCGTCAATGAGCGCTTCGCGAGCGCGATTGAACGAATCGGTATCGTAATCGGGGTTCGGGC
>NZ_CDRRGL010000197.1:0-2495 GCF_977041755.1 Slackia sp. | reverse complement strand
AAATGCTGCAATCCACAACGAGATTTTCGGCAGCGACCACTGCCCTGTGTCGCTCGATTTGAGGCTGTAGAAAAAATTTTCAAAAGAGGGCTTGACCGCGATTTTGAAACTCGTATAATAATTACCCGCTGGTTCGACAACAGCCAGTTAAATGGGCGGTTAGCTCAGGGGGAGAGCACTACCTTGACACGGTAGGGGTCACAAGTTCAAATCTTGTATCGCCCACCATTTATATATGCGGACATGGCTCAGTTGGTAGAGCACCACCTTGCCAAGGTGGGGGTCGCGGGTTCGAGCCCCGTTGTCCGCTCCAGAAATTTTACAGCCGAGGCAAATGCCCCGGCTGTTTTCGTTTTCGAGCACGGATCGGGGCTCGAACCGATGAGGTGGAATTCCGTCAAGAAAACCGCCCCATGCACGGTTTTGTGCCAGCTGGCGTATAATCATGCAATTATGGATTTGCGAGCCTACAAAGAAACCTTGAACAGCCTGAAAACTCCCATGCAGGGGGTTTTCGTCGTTGTGCTGTGCACGGTGGCTTTTGTCGTGTGGCTTGGTGTGCTTGTCGTTATCACGAAGCTGTTGATGGGTTAGCGCGCTATGTGGCAGAAATTCTCATTCTATGACTTCCGCGTGATCGCGCACTATTTGGGCGTGCTCATGATGTTTCTCGCTGCCGCTGAATGCGTCCCGTTCGTTGTAGCCATCGTGCTTGGCGAGTGGCAGCCGGCGTCGCATTATCTGTTCGGCATGGGCGTCGCGCTCATCGTCGGTTCGCTTTTGCGTCTTATCCTCCCCAGCCCTGGCAAACTCACGCCGAAACAGGCATTGGCCGTTACGGGTTTTGCGTGGCTTGCGTTGGCTCTTTTGGGGTGCATACCTTTATATATGTCGGGCCATTATGGCGGCATGCTCGATGCGGTGTTCGAGGGAATGAGCGCATGGACCACGACGGGCTGTTCGTTGGTGCAAGATATCGACCATATGTCGATCGCCGATAATACGTGGCGCTTCACCATGCAATGCATCGGCGGCCAAGGCGTTGTCGTTATCGCTTTGTCGCTGGGCTTGTTCGGGCGTGCGGTTGATTCGTCTTTGTATTCTTCCGAGGGTCGCAGCGAGCACGTTATTCCCAACATTATGCAAACGGCTCGCTTCATCGTGCGATTCTCGATGGCGACCATCGTCATTGGCACGATTCTGACCACGGCGGCGTGCCTCTTCATCGGCATGGCGCCCGTGCGCGCGTTCTTCAACGGCCTTTGGCTTGCCGTTGCTTCGTTCAATACGGGCGGCATGACTTCGATGTCGACGGGCATTATCTATTACCATTGCGCGCCGCTCGAGATCGTCATTATGGTGCTCATTCTTTTGGGTTCTATCAACTTCACCCTGCATAGCGAGGTGTGGAAGGGCCATATCGAGCATTTCTTCCGCGATATCGAAATTCGCACGCTCGTCGTATGGTTGAGCGTGATTCTGGTTGCCTTCGTCGCGACGCTGTGCGCGGCGAAAGTCTACGACGACCTGCCGACGCTTTTGCGGCGAGCCGTGTTCACTGTTGTGGCGGCATTCTCCTCGACGGGCTTCCAAACCATTAGCGTGAACCAAATGACCACGGTGATTTCGAGCGGCGCTCTGCTCATCATCATTTTCTGCATGGCGGTTGGCGGCTCGGCCGGGTCGACCACAGGTGGTATCAAGGTGCTGCGCATCGGTGTTTTGGTCAAAGAATTGGTCGCCTATATCAAAGATTTGCTCGCACCTGCTTCAGCGCGACAGGTGGTTATGTACTACCACGTTGGCCGCCGCCCTCTTTCCCACGATTTGGTTCGCGCAAACCTCGTGGTGTTGCTGCTGTATGGCGTGGCGTTTCTCGTTACAACCATCGTTACCGTCACGTTCGGCTATGCCGCCGCGCCCTCGATGTTCGAATCGGTATCCATGGTGTCGAACATCGGCATGTCGTGCGGCATTATCCAGCCTGGCATGCCCGACCCGCTGAAGGTGCTCTATATCGTTGATATGTGGGCTGGCCGTCTCGAATACGTAACGCTCATCGCATTGCTGGTTTCCATCATCGCGTCCATTCGCCCGAGGAGGAGGGTCCGTGCACGTTAGCGTGAACAAGCTATCGCGAACCGCTCTGGTTGCGGTTCTTGCTGCCGCTGTGGCATTGGTGCCCGCGAGTGTTGCATTTGCCGCCGACGGCGATGGCAGCTCAGCTGGATCGGTGTCGAGCTCCGATTCAACTGCCACCGCCGACAAGAAGGATGTGTCCAAGGCGCGCGTCGATGCCGCTGCTGCTGACGCCGATGCCGCAAAGGGCGAAAACAATAATGGCGAAGCGCCTAAACCCGTTGACGATCCGACTAACTCGATTGATGACGGGCAGACCTCCGACAACTCGTTCCTCTACGATGCGTCCATCGCCGATTTGGCTGGCGCCGATTCGTATTACGACAAACAAACCGTGCAGGTGACGGGCGAAGTGG
>NZ_CDRRGL010000196.1:0-2506 GCF_977041755.1 Slackia sp. | reverse complement strand
CCCCAATTGGAAAGCAACCCAGTGCGAGAGCTGCGGCAACTGTGCCCAGGCGTGCCCCACGGGCGCGCTCGTCGAAAAGCGCCGCTCGGAATATCGTGAGTGGGAGACCAAGAAGGTGCTCACCACCTGCCCGCATTGTGCGACTGGCTGCCAATATTATTTGGTGGTGAAAGACGGCAAAATCGTCGACACCGAAGCCGTCGACGGTCCGTCGAACCGCGGCCTGCTGTGCGTTAAAGGCCGAAGCGGCAGTTTCGATTTCGTTCAATCGTCCGATCGCCTCACCACGCCGCTCGTGCGCAATGTTGAAACGGGTAAGCTTGAGCCCGCTACGTGGGACGACGCGTTGAACTTGATTGCCGAAAAGATGGGTGGCATTCGCGATGAGTTTGGCGGACAAGCCCTCGCTGCGTTTGCATGCGCGCGTTCGGCTAACGAAGATATTTATATGCTGCAGAAAATGGCGCGCACGGTATTCAAGACGAACAACGTCGACAACTGCGCACGCGTGTGCCACGGTCCTTCGGTCGCGGGCCTCGCGCAAACGCTTGGCTCGGGCGCTATGACCAACCCCATCGCCGATATTGCCCAAAACGCCGAGCTCATCATGCTTGTAGGCAGCAATCCCGAAGAGGCGCATCCCGTTATTGGCATGCAGATTCGCAAAGCGGTTGAACGTGGGACGAAGCTCATCGTCGTTGATCCGCGCGATATTGGCCTGGCCGGCAAGGCCGACGTGCATTTGAAGCTGCGACCGGGTACGAATGTTGCGTTTGCGAATGGCGTGGCGCATGTGCTTATCGAGGAAGGCCTTATCGATCAGGAATTCATCGACGCGCGCTCCGAGGGCTTCGACGACTTCAAGCGCATGGTCGAGCGCTATACGCCCGAATACGTGGCCGATATTTGCGGCATCGATGCACGCGATTTGGTGCAGGCGGCGCGCATGTACGCTTCGGCAGATGCGGCGGCCATCGTGTACTGCCTGGGCGTGACCGAGCACACGGGCGGCACGGAAGGCGTTATGGCGCTGTCGAACCTGGCTATGATTACGGGCAATTTCGGCAAGCCGGGCTGTGGCGTGAATCCGTTGCGTGGCCAAAATAACGTGCAGGGCGCGTGCGACATGGGCGCCACCCCGCACGATTTCCCTGGCTATCAAAAGCTCGCGAACCCCGAGGTTATGGAGAAGTTCGAGAAGCATTGGGGCGTCGAGATTCCCAAGTGGAAAGGCACGTACGCCACCGACTGCTTCCCGAAGATGATTACGGGCGACATCAAGGGCCTGTTCATCTTCGGCGAAGACCCCGTGCGCACCGACCCCGATACCAATCACGTGATTCATGCGCTCGAATCGCTCGATTTCCTCGTGGTGGATGATTTGTTCCTCACCGAAACCGCGAAGTACGCCGATGTGGTGCTGCCCGGCCGCAGCTACGCGGAAAAAGAAGGCACGTTCAGCAATACCGAGCGTCGCGTTCAGCGTATTCGCACGGCCGTGACCATCGAGGGCGACACGCGGCTCGATACCGATATCTTCATCGACATCATGAACCGCATGGGCTACAAGCAGCCGCAGCTTACGAGTGCCGAAATCATGGACGAAATCGCCGAGCTCACGCCGAGCTTCCATGGCATTAGCCATGCGCGCCTCGATTCCGCCGAAGTTGCAGGTGCGGGTTTGCAGTGGCCCTGCAAGAGCGCCGATCATGCGGGTACGCCTATCATGCATGTGGGCGAATTCACGCGCGGCAAGGGGGCGTATTCGCTGGCCGAATACATTCCCGCAGCCGAGCTGCCGAACGCCGATTTCCCGCTGATGCTTACCACGGGACGCGTGCTGGCGCAGTACAACGCATGCGCCATGACGGCTCGAACCGAGGGCCTCAACGAGATCGACGGCGAATCGTTTATCGAGGTCAACACCGAAGACGCCGAAACTTTGGGCATTGCCGATGGCGATCGCGTGCGCGTGAGCAGCCGTCGCGCGACCATCGAGAGCACGGCGCGCGTGTCGGGCAAAACGAACCCGGGGCAAACGTGGATGCCGTTCCATTTCCAGGACGGCAATGCGAACTGGCTTACCAATGGGGCGCTTGATCGCATTTGCTCGACGCCCGAATACAAGGTCTGCGCAGTGAAGGTCGAGGCGATTTAGCGAATCGCGAGCTCCTCGCCGCACGAGATGTCGTGGCGTCTCCGGCACGTACGAGCCGCGCTCTGAGGCTTGGCCCCTTCGAGCCAGCCACGGGCGCGGCTTTTTGTTGCGATGTGTTTCGGGACGCGCGGGTGTACCTCGCGTCGCTGCGGTTGACGCGCGCCAGCTATTCTGTTGCGCGTCGCATTTCGGCCCGATATTCCTGCTTATCGCGCGCTTTTAATGAGGGCGTTACTTTCGAATCGACTCTATTCGGCTATAGTAGGGGGGTTACTAAAAACCGTTTAAGAAGAAACGCAGAGCCTATGGATTTCAACGCAATATTCGCTGTTGCGGTGTTCCTTATCG
>NZ_CDRRGL010000195.1:0-2514 GCF_977041755.1 Slackia sp. | reverse complement strand
CGTGGAATCGAATGATGGTCGGGTGGGATGTGTTCTTTGGCGAATGCATTCGAGTGCATTGGAACGTGTTCGATGCACTCGCCAGGGAACACCAAGCGCGGCTTGCTTTTGGCGAGGGAGTCGCGAGTGGGTCTTTTTGCTTAAAACTGGGGCTGTTTTGGCAGAAAACGCGACAATTAGGTCTTTTGAAACTTGCGAAATTTGAAAGATGACATCCAAATGTTGCTTCTCGAGGGCTATTTCTAGCGGGAAAGCCCTCGAGAAGCGAATTTGCCATCAACAAGAATACCTAGTCGCGGTGATTCCTGTCAGGAAGGTGCAACCTCGTGCAGAAGCGCCGGCTGTGCGACCGAACGCGCAGCCGGCGCAAATGAGACTAGCTGTTGTCGGCGTCCTCGGCCTTCGGAATAAAGAACGAAGTTGCCAGCGCCAGCGCCAGCAGGATGGCGCCCATGACCATGGCGGCAGCATAACCGCCGGCGGCGCCCGCCTGTGCGGCGTAGGCGTCCATAGCGGCGTACAGCACGGCGAAAGAAAGGCCTGCGCCCAGATTGAACGCGCCTGCGTTCATGCCCGGCAGGTAGCCTGTATTGTCTTTCGGGGAAAGCACGATGCCCAGGCCGTTCAGCATGATGTTCGCGGTGCCTGCATAGGAAATGCCCAGTACGACCGAAATCACGACAAGCGTGGCGATGCTCGTGTTGTGCGCGACGAAAATGCCGAACAGAGCACCCAAAATGGAAACTACGAGACCCGCGCGCAGCACAACGTGGTAGCCGAATTTGCTGGCCAGAACGCCGGCAACGGGGCCGAAGCACAGGCCGAGCAGCGCATACGGGGTTAGCGTGGCGAAGCTCACTACGTCGGCGCCCATAGCAACGCCACAGGCTTCGTCTTGCGCGATGGCGGGCACAACGCCGTTCATAATGGCGAACACGCCGGTCATGGTAAGCAGCGTGGTAAGCAGCAGGCCCCACGTGCGGCGCTGCTTCAGATAGTGGGTAGACACCATGGGGGGCGTCTTTCTTCTTTTCGATGTTCCAGAACACCACGAAGAACACGGCGGCAACCAACACCAGCACGGCCACCATCACGAGGTCGGCTTTAGCCAGCTTCTGAATCTCGTTGATGGCCAAGTAGGCGGAAAGAAACGCGATGCCGAGCGTAACCACGCCGGCCCAGTCCATTTTCGGCGAGCCTTCGGCCTTGCTTTCCTTCGAGCAGAACCACACGAGCACCACGGCGAGCACGGCAACGACGGCCATGCAGATGAACACCGAGCGGAAGCCGAAGTTGCCGGCAAGCCAGCCGCCCAGAATGGCGTCAACGCCTGCGATGCCGCCATTAACCGAGGTCAGAATGGCCATCAGCTTGGTATAACGGGCCTCTTCGGTCACTTGCGTATGCAGCATGATAAGGCACATAGGCACAACCGGGCCGGCAACGCCTTGCATGATGCGGCCTACCATGAGCATGGTCACGTCTTGCGCGGCGGCGCTCACGATGCAGCCGATGGCGGTAATCAGAAGCATGCCGCTGAGCACCTTCTTGCGGCCTGCGATGTCGGCCAGGCGGGGAAGGAACAGCGAGAACAGCGCGGCGGCCGTGAAGAACACCGTTTGCGTGTTGCCGATTTCGGTGGCGGTGGTGTGCAGCTCGTTTTGCATCGCCACAAGCGCGGGCGAGAGCATAGAAGCGTTGAGCTGGAAGGCGAAAATGGCCACGAGCAGCGCGACCATGAGGGCAACGATGTTCTTGCCGCCCTCGTCGAGAGTTTTGGGTTTGGTAGATTCAGCGGCCATGCGAACTTAGCCGATCCTTTCAATAGCGTCAGTCACGAGGTTCCAGAATTTGTCGAAGTCGAGCTTCGTTGCCACTTGGGTGTGGCATTCCTCGGCAGAAGGCTCCGGCCCGCGCAGGTCGGCAACCGTCATGCCCAGAGTGAGCTCGCTGTGAATTTCCACGTCGAGCGGGCAGCGGCGCGTTTCCACGCACGTGGGATCGATGAGGTAAGCGACCGTGCAGGGGTCGTGCACCGGCGGATCCACGAAATCTTGGTTGTCTTGGTAGGTCTTGCGGAAGAAGTCCATGAGGCCCGAGACGAATGTAGCGAGCGGCGTGCCAACTTCTTCGATCCTCTTTTGCGCGGCGGGCGTGCACAGCGCTTGGTGCGTGAGGTCGAGGCCAACCATGGTGAGCGGCCACTTCTCGTTGAACACGATATGGGCGGCTTCGGGGTCGACTTTGATGTTGAACTCGGCCACGGCACTCCAGTTGCCCACGTGGTAGCCACCGCCCATAAGCACGACTTCCTTCACGCGCTCAATGATGCGCGGCTCCATGCGCACAGCCATCGCGATGTTGGTGAGCGGGCCAGTGGGAACCAAAGTGATGGTGCCCGGCTCGCTTGCCATGATGGTTTCCACGATGTAGTTCACCGCGTGCTTCTGCTCGAGCGGGCGGGTTGGCACGGGCAGCTCGACGCCGTCCAGGCCGCTTTCGCCGTGAATCGAG
>NZ_CDRRGL010000194.1:0-2557 GCF_977041755.1 Slackia sp. | reverse complement strand
TGACGCGGTGGTCCCAGTCGTCGCCGCCCAGGTGGTTGTCGCCAGCGGTGGACAGAACTTCGAACACGCCGTCGCCGAGCTCAAGCACGGAAACGTCGAACGTGCCGCCGCCAAGGTCGAACACGAGGATCTTCTGATCTTTGTTCACCTTGTCGAGGCCGTAAGCCAAAGCAGCAGCGGTAGGCTCGTTGATAATACGCTTCACTTCGAGGCCAGCAATTTTGCCAGCGTCTTTGGTGGCCTGACGCTGAGCGTCGTTGAAGTATGCAGGAACGGTAATGACGGCCTCGGTAATCGGCTGGCCCACGCGCTTCTCGGCGTCAGCCTTCAGCTTCTGCAGAACCATGGCCGAAATTTCCTCGGGAGTGTATTCCTTGCCATCGATGTCGACGACGGAACGGCCATCCTTGCCCTTCACGACATTGTAGGCGACGGTCTTGCGCTCTTCGGCAGTTTCGTCGTAGCTGCGGCCGATGAAGCGCTTCACGGAAGAAACGGTGTTCTCAGGGTTGGTGACAGCCTGGTTCTTAGCGGCCTTGCCGACAACACGCTCGCCGTCTTTGCGGAAGCCCTCGACCGACGGAGTGGTGCGGTCGCCTTCGGCGTTCACCAGAATGGTGGGCTCATTGCCTTCCATAACCGCCATCGCGGAGTTCGTGGTGCCCAGGTCGATACCCAGAATCTTGCCCATATCTATTCAGCCCTTTCTCGTTGACGAAGCCGCGTCCTGCAGCCTCGCTGGTGGCATTGCCACCGACTGTTCTTACCTTGCGTGTTCGGTTCGAAGCCCGCAGCTTTTGCCCTCCGCGACCTTCGCGCCTTCTTGGTACATTTGGCAATATAAAATCTAAGTGCCTCATTGTCAACTTATCTGACAATTTATTTTGCACGTTACTTAACTGTCACTTTGAATGATTATTTATATGCCCCATATAGGGAAGATATGCGAGTAATACCTACATATTGTGGTTTTCGACCGTTCTATACAACAAGAGCCCCATTCGACGGTAACCGAATGGGGCTTTCGAAATCTCAGTGAGGGATTGTTAGGTCGGAGCTTTCGCGGCCGCACGCACCGCAGCTGTCGAAGGGTGCGCCAACTGTCGCGCACCAAAGCTTCCGCTTGCTACCTGGCCTCGAGGCCCATCTGCAACATGTATACCTCTTCGCGCAGCTCGCGGGCATCTGCATTGGTAAGGCGGCCGGCCTCGCGCATAAGGCGAATTTGTTCGAGCTCCATCGAAAGCGCCTCGGCCTCGATGTCGCGCGTTTTCGCCTTCACGCGACGCTTGCCCAAAAACGTGCCGCGTACCTTGCGACCCGTATGCGTCTCTTCGCCAGCGAGCGCAGCGGAAGCTGCCGATGCAGCATCGGCCACGGCATTTGCCGCGGAACTCATCTTAGCCGCCAAATCGGCGTCATCGGAATCGGGCGCGACGAACGGAATCGTGCCTGCTTCGGAAGGCGACCCCATCACAGCCTCCAGTTGGGCTTCGCGCGCCTCGGCGGCGTCAAGTACGCGTTTGCTTTCGGGAGTGACCTTCGAAATGTCGATGCCCGTTATAGCCTCGAGCTTCGCCGTGGAATCAGGCAGCACGGTACACTTCTCTTCGGCGGCCTCTCGCGCTTCCTCGCGAGCTTCGACGGCCGCTTCCGCTTCCACGCGGGCCACGCGCAGGCGCAACGCCATAAGGTTAGCGTTGTATTCGCTCTTCAACAGGCCCGCAGCATGACGGCCCTCAGCGTCGAGCGCGGGCTCCATGCTTTCCAAATACTGCAAGGCGTGTTCTTCGGCGGCAATGATGAGTTTCGACATTTCGCGCTTGCATTCATCGGTCATATTCGAACCGCGAACTTTGTCCACAATGAAGCGAACCGTCCATGTGAACGGGGCTTTCTTGCGCAAATCGGGCCGAGCAACAACCGCACCGGGAGCGACGCCCGCGCCCGCCACAATGGGAGCGCCCGAGCCAAGCGTCGAAGCAAACTTCGAATGCGAGCCGCGCTTGAGCACGTCAATGCTGTGGTTGAGCGTACTCGCATAGCGCTCGCCCGCCGCGCGACTCACTTCGCCCGACGCCATTTTTTCGCGCACGAATTCGAGCTGGTCGCCCAGAACATCAATGCGCATGCCGCGCAGCGTATCGTCGGAAACCTCGCGCTCGCGCACCAAATTCATACGATCGCGGTATGCCTGCACGGTAACGCGCGTAGGCACCGCCGTTTCGGGGGTTTCTTTCTCAAGCAGCTCGTCGATAACATTCTGCAAAATGTCGACTTCCACCTTCGAGCGCGGCGAGGCGCCTTCGCTTTCTTCAGCGGGAGCCAGCAGCGGCACCACGAAATTCGCAATGAGCAACGTGAGCACAATAACGCCCGACGCAAGGAAGATGAGCAGGTCGCGATTGGGAAACGGCGTCGTCGCGGCAACGAAGTACGGAAGCGACATAACGACCGAAAGCGTCACGGCGCCCTTCGGGCCAGCAAGCGTAATCACGGCCGCGTTGCGCAGGAAATCGGCGTTGATTTTCGGACGGATGCCCTCGCGATTGCGCGT
>NZ_CDRRGL010000193.1:0-2567 GCF_977041755.1 Slackia sp. | reverse complement strand
TGGGCTGAAATAACCACGCGCAAGCTTCCTGCGAAAGTCGAGCATGCCCTTGCAGTTCAGCTATGCGAAAAGTGCGGTCGCCCCTTCAAGCCGAAGGCTGACGAAACCAAGTGTACCGCCTGTTCAAGGGTGAGCTTCCTGTAATCGCCTCGCTTGCGACGAACCTGTTCAATGCTCGTAGCGTTTAGCAGGTTTGTTGAAGCGGCCGGTTGGGGCGATGGAATGCGCGGGGCGTAGTGTTTGCTCCGCTGCTTCTCCGACGCGGCATTCTCGCGGGCGTGTTTTGTCTGCGCGGTTAAAGTGTGGGATCAACCGTGCTCAGCAGTTCGCCAAGTTCTTGGCGCGAGTGGATATCGAGCTTTGTGTAGATGTGTTTGCTATGCGTGCGCACGGTATTCTCGGAAACGAAAAGCTCTTCGGCAATCGCGGCAACGCTGCGTCCACGAGCGATAAGCTCGCACACCTCAGTTTCGCGTGCCGAAAGACCGTAGTCTCGTTTAAGCACCAAACATTGCTTTGACAGGCGATCAGTAATAACGAACCCATCATTGCCTATAGGGCGCCGTGTTTTTGAGGGCTTTTTGTCGGATTGTCGTCCACTACGTTGGAGAGATCCGACAGGTGCGTCTGCGGCTCCTTTTTCGATTTCTGTGGGACCCTTGGAGAACATTGTCTCTTCGGGGGCTTTCCATACCTTTCCGCTTGTGAGCTCAATTTGGTCATCGCGTCGCGGCGTTCCGTTTTTTGACGGTCCCAAAAGCGTGCCTGCCGAAAAATACAGTGACATGCCGAGTGCATATGCGGCGAGCATCGAAAGAATTGCGGTTTTCCCTATACCCATTACGTCGATATCGAGCGTTATCCATCCTAAAATGAATCCGAGTGCTTGAGGCACGTATGCGCATGCTCCAAAAAATGCATAAGCGAATACAGGGTTTGTGCCGCGGTCTCGTGCGATTTGGGCACTCTGCATCATGAGGACGAGCACCATAATCGAAAATACTGTGTATGCAACGCTGGCGAAGAGCGTAAGCCCCGCTCCTTGCGCAAAAGGGAAGAGCAGTAAGCCTGTGAACATGATGGGATATACCGCGCGAAACGCCGATCTGAGGCTAAATTGGAATGGGAACCAGCGCCATGCGACAATCAAAAAAACGCATGCAATGAGCACGCCTGCCATGGATGTCGTGTTTACTGCGATTTGAATATCGGGTTCCACAATGGCAACGCCTCGTGCCAGGCCGGCCGCGAAGGCAAGCGCCCCCAACCCGCCGGCTGATCGCCAGAAGTCGTGGAGCATACGCGCATATACTTGTGGATGTTCTCGTGGAATATCTTCGAACATCGATTGGTCGAAGTCCATCTCGCGCACCGAAAGAGATAGACATAGTGCGCAAATCGGCAGAAGTACCACGGGAATGAGAAACGCGGTAAGTGAATTGGGAATCAAGTAGAGCATGAAATAAAGCAGGGAGCCAAAAGCGGTTCCAGCGATAAGCCTCCAGTTGCACTCAGGTGCAGAAATCGAGGAAAAATAACGTTGCCAAAGCATGAAAATGCCCGCGCATCCCACGCCGAGGAATGCGCCTCCGGCAACGATGAAGCCGAGCGTGAACATGGGAACGTACATGACCGCGATGATAAAGCATGATCCTATGAAAGTGAGCGAGATGGAGAGAGTGACGAGCATTCGCCGTGCTGCGGAGGGCACGTAGTATGATCCAAATGCGCTCGCGACATACGATGCGCAAAACGCCAACGACTGCGAAAGGTAGAACGTCAGGGTGACTTCTTGCGTTTGAAAATCGGTCGGCAGAAACGGGAATACGCCGCCCCAAATTTGAGTTGCATACACCACAAGAAAAATCGCGAAGCCCGCAACGGAGGCGTGCGGTGCCAACATCGATTTTCCCATGCTGAATCCTTCCTGCGTATGTCATGCGATTAATGAGAGATTGCTCATTTCAGTGTGCCTATCGATCGGCTCTCGTGCAAGCGCAAATGTCCTTGAATTTTGCCATTGCATGCGTAATTGCACGAAATCACATGTGGGGTGTGATGCGTTCATCTGGTCTTTTCCCGTACGGTAGCAGCATGATGCATGGCTCCTATGTCATGCAGGCTTAAAGTGAAACCTGAAAGAAGGGGGAAAGATGAGCGAGAATGAGAAGCGTGGCTTTACGCGTCGAAACTTCGTAAAGGGGTCGTTCGCGGGCGCTGCGGTGGCCGCAAGCGCGCTGGGCGCTAGCTCAATGTTCGGCTGCTCGCCGTCGGTAGACAAGAAAGGCGAAGGCTCCGCTGCTGAAGCAAACGAGACCATCGCGTGGAGCCAGTGCAATGTCAACTGTGGTGGCGACTGCGTTTTCCAGTGGCATTCTAAAGACGGCAAAGTACAGTATATGGAAACCGACAATACGGGAGACGACGATTTCCAGGCACGTGCCTGCCTGCGCGGTCGCTCCATGCGTCGTTGGCTGAACAGCCCCGATCGCCTGCTGTACCCGATGAAGCGCGTTGGCAAGCGCGGCGAGGGCAAGTTTGAGCAAATCAGCTGGGATGAGGCAATT
>NZ_CDRRGL010000192.1:0-2586 GCF_977041755.1 Slackia sp. | reverse complement strand
GCATCACGCTGACCGATTGGTTGCCGAGCACCGATTGTGCGACGTGCCATTCCAACGAGGTCTCGTCTGAGGCCGATACGGCATGCACGGCATCGAAGCACGCATCGCTTTCATGCGCCGACTGCCATTCCGATACCGAAAAGCTTGCCAAGCTCCATAACGGTACGAGCTCGGACGATCGTCAGCCGACTCGCCTGAAGCAGACCGAGGTGACGAGCGAGGTGTGCCTTGGTTGCCACGATCAAAGCGAGCTTGCCCAGAAGACGGCATCGGTCACGGCTCTCACCGATTCGAACGGCAAGACGGTCAACCCGCATGATTTGCCGGCAACCGAAACCCATCAGGCCATCACCTGCACGAATTGCCACACCATGCATTCCGAGCAGACCGACCTTGACGGCGACGCGAAATCGTACTGCACGAGCTGCCACCACGCCGATGTGTTCGAGTGCTATACGTGCCACCAGCATAGCTAGTTAGAAATTCGCCCCGGCGAAAGGGGATTTCACGGGGCGATTGCAAGTGCGCTTCATGCGCGAAAGCCTTAGAAAGGGGAACGAAATGGAAGGGAATGAAATGGGACTTTCTCGTCGTAATTTCCTGAAGGGCGCTGGTCTTGCCGCTATCGGCGCAGCCGCCGCAACCAGCCTGGGAGGCTGCGCGTCTTCCGAGTCTTCGGCAGACTGGATGCCTTCGAAGTGGGATTTTGAAACAGACGTGCTCGTTATTGGCTACGGCGGCGCTGGCCTGTGGGCTGCGGTTACCGCTAAAGACGAGGGCAATAGCGACGTGCTCGTGCTCGAAAAGGCGCCGTCGCGCGGCGGCGGAAACAGCTCCATCAACATGGGCGAATATACCTGGATTGATGACGTGGACGGAGCCGTGAAATACATTACCGGCTTCACCAAGGGACATACGCCCGAGGAAATTGCGCGCGCATGGGCCGAAGAGTGCTACAACAACATGGACTATTGCGATCGTTGGGGCGTGAAGACTGAAAAGAAGAAGGGCACCAACGCTTCCGGCGGAACGTCAAGCTGCGAGTATCCGTGGATCGATGGCGCAGAGGCCATGCATGTGTGCTCGTTCGGCGATGCGACGAAGGGCGGCAACGAAGGCTGGCACACGCTTGACCAGGCTCGCGCCGACTTGGGCATTGAGGTTAAGTTCAGCTGCCATGACGAAACCTTGATTCAGAACCCCGAAACCAAGGAAATCGTTGGTGCGTACACCTACATCGGCGACGACGGCACGCAGTATGCCATCAAGGCTCGCAAGGGCGTTATCATGACTACTGGCGGCTTCGAGTTCAACGATGAGCTGAAGAACACCTATTGCAAGTGCTACCCGATGAACGGTTTCTACGGCTGGCCCTTCAACACGGGCGACGGCATCAAGATGGTGCAGGATGTTGGCGCGCAACTGTGGCACATGAATAATGTCATTGGCTCGTACAACGCATGGTTCAAAGATTTCGAGTGGAAGTACGCGTTCACCCTTACCCCCCAAGCGAATAACTACGTGATGCTCGATCGTCTGGGCAACCGTTGGATTGCCGAATCGACGTTCCTGAGCCCGCATGTGGGCTGGCATGAGTTCGAGAAGTTCAACGACGAGAAGCTGTGCGACTTCGAGCGCATTCCGACCTGGGTCATTCTTGATCAGAACGTTATCGACGCCGGACCGCTTGGCGCTACTGCGGGTGGCGCTCTGAACACGCCTGGCGGATCGACCACCATCGGCATGACGTTGAGCGACATTCCCGCGGAGTGCGGCCAATATCCCGGCTGGAGCGAGGACAATTCGGCAGAAATCCAGAAGGGCTGGATTCTGAAAGCCGACACGATCGACGAGCTTATCAAGAAGATGGCCGAGGTCGACGTTGCTCCCGATGCAGAGGCTGTGAAGGCCACCATCGAGAAGTACAACGGCTACTGCACTGCCGGCAGCGACCCCGAATTCCAGCGTACGGAAGCCACGCTTGCGCCGGTCGCGACCCCGCCGTATTACGCGTACCCCCTGTATCCCGGCGGCTGCTCGACACTCGGCGGTCCGAAGAAGGATGTCAACGCACAGGTGCTCGATCTTGACGACAAGCCTATTGGCCGTTTGTATGCGGCGGGCTGCTTCGGCAACATGGCGAGCCACACCTATGGCATTTCCGGCGGCAATAACGCCGAGAACATGGTTTGGGGCCGCATTGCCGCCCGTTCGGCATCGGCGAACAAGCCTTGGGACGAAAAATAATCTAAGCAGCGGAGTCTCCCTTCCCTCCCTCTAAACTCCGCATGGCTTTCCCTTCTGTTGGTGGGTATCGCGTATGTGGTGCCCACCATTCGTTTGCGGCGGGGTTGTTTGTTAGGGATTGCTCCGGCGGTTCCCTAATCGCCGATCCCGCTTGCTTTTCTATGGGCTGCAAGTGCTTTGATTCGTGAGTTTCGCGTTGGTTTCTATTTCGCGTATCGCAGCGAAAAACGAAAACGCGAAGTAGATGGCGGCGTCTACTTCGCAAAATCGCAAAAAATTGAGAAACGCGAAATAGATAGGGGGGTTGTAGTTCGCGTTTTTGCCGATGGCAATCGGCCC
>NZ_CDRRGL010000191.1:0-2618 GCF_977041755.1 Slackia sp. | reverse complement strand
CAAGCTATCGCGAACCGCTCTGGTTGCGGTTCTTGCTGCCGCTGTGGCATTGGTGCCCGCGAGTGTTGCATTTGCCGCCGACGGCGATGGCAGCTCAGCTGGATCGGTGTCGAGCTCCGATTCAACCGCCACCGCCGACAAGAAGGATGTGTCCAAGGCGCGCGTCGATGCCGCTGCTGCTGACGCCGATGCCGCAAAGGGCGAAAACAACAATGGCGAAGCGCCTAAACCCGTTGACGATTCGACTAACTCGATTGATGACGGGCAGACCTCCGACAACTCGTTCCTCTACGATGCGTCCATCGCCGATTTGGCTGGCGCCGATTCGTATTACGACAAACAAACCGTGCAGGTGACGGGCGAAGTGGTGGGCGAGGCCATTTCCGTGACGGGCGATGCCGACCATGCGTGGATCGTGCTGCGCGACTCAGATACGGGTTCGACCGTTACCGTATTCGTGCGTCGCAGCGATTTGCGCAAGATCGACACCTACGGGGCATACGGCACGACGGGAACTGCCCTGCGCGTTCGGGGCGTGTTCAATTTGACGTGCTCTCAGCATGAAGGCGAAAGCGACGTGCATGCCCAGGTGGTAAACGTGGTTTCGGCTGGCTATGAACATAAAGACGCCTTCAATATCGATGATTTCGTGCCCGGTGTCGCCGCGTTGGCGGTGGGCATCGTTTTGGCGCTCGTGTTTTGGCGCATGCGGGAAAGGTCGCGTTAATGCTTATGCAAGGAACTGTGATCAAGCTTGACCGCGGGTATCCGCTCGTGCGTTTGAGCGATGGACGCGAGCTTCGCTGCGAGCACGCAACGGCTTTGGTGAAGGGCGCCGACGTGCGCGCGACGACGGGCGATGTCGTCGATGTGTCTGCGCCCGATGGGCACGATAAAGGCATTATCGAACGCGTGCACGATCGCAAGCGCGCTTTCGTGCGCAAAGACCCGACCGAGCGCATGGAGCAGCAGGTGCTCGCGGCGAATTTCGATACGGTTATCGTGGCCGAGCCTTTGGTGGGCATCAATGTGCGCCGGCTCGAACGCGAACTCGTTTTGGCTCACGAGAGCGGCGCGAGCGTCGCCGTCGTGCTTACCAAGGCCGATTTGGCGGAAACCGAAGTCGAGCTTGCCCAGGCGCGCGATTTGGTCGAGAAAATCGCCCACGGCACGCCCGTTCTGGTGGTTTCTGCTGAAGACCCCCAAAGCGTTGAGGGGGTGCGCGCCTTAATTCCGGAAGGTCGCATCGCCGTGCTGCTGGGAAAAAGCGGCGTCGGTAAATCGAGCTTGGTGAACTTGCTGGTCGGAAGCGACGTACAGGCAACGGGCGCCGTTCGCGAGGGCGATGGCAAGGGTCGCCACACGACGGTTTCCCGCGAAATGATCGCGATTCCTGGCGCTGGCAGCGTCGTCGATATGCCGGGCGTGCGCGGTCTTGCCCTATGGGATTCCGATGCGGGCATTGAAGCCGCATTCGTCGATGTGGAGCAGCTCGCTGAGCAGTGTCGATTCCGCGATTGCCGCCATGAGGCGGAGCCTGGGTGCGCGGTGCGCGCCGCCGTGAAATCGGGCGAGCTTCCCAAAGAACGCTATGACAGCTACCTTCGTTTGCGCGGCGAGGTTCGTGAGGCTAAAAAGCGCAACGAAGAGGCGAAGCGCATTCGTTCGCGCAAAGGCCATCCTCGTCGCTGGAAGGGATAGGGTGCAGGTCGCTTTCATGACGTCCCTGCTCTTGTATCTTCGAATCTCTACTCATATGAGCAAAAATGCACATGTTTGTCGTGTGAGTTGATGACGTTATCAGGCGTTTTTTGGCATTCGGCCCTAAAATGTTCCGCTATGGAAACTTTTGCTGAAATACTCCCGCATGCTTTCGAACATGCATTCATCGACACCTTGAAGCTCGTGCCGTTCCTTTTCGTGACGTATCTCGCCATGGAAGCGCTCGAGCACTACGCGAGCTCGAAGAGCATTGCCGCCGTTCGTCGTGCTGGCACTGCGGGCCCCATTATTGGCGCGCTTCTGGGCGTAGTGCCGCAGTGCGGATTTTCTGCCGCTGCCGCGACGCTGTATTCCGCGCGAGTTATTACCCTGGGCACGCTCTTCGCTGTATTCCTTTCAACGAGCGATGAGATGCTGCCCATCATGATTGCCGCGCAGGCCCCAGTGGAGTTCATTGTTGAAGTTCTCGCGATCAAAGCGCTTTGCGGCCTTATTGCCGGCTTTGCCATTGATGCGGTGCTGCGGCTTCGCCACCATGCTGTAGAAGCGATGCGCATCCATGATTTGTGCGAGCGCGACCACTGCGGCTGCGACGATGAAGGCGATGCGCCGTCCGCGCTTTCTGATACGCGCCAGGAGCATGGGGAAGGCGCCGCTGATCGTGCTGACGATTCGGATGGCGGGCTTTCGCGCGGGGAAGAACGCGAGGCTGAACTTGCGCGCGCTTCCGGCGAGCGACCCGACCATGGCCATGATCATGCCCGCGAGCACGAGCACGAGCACGCCCACGATGACGCCCATGGCCACAGTCACGACCACGGCCACACGCATGGGCATGCGCATGGCTTCGCGGCTATCGCGAAAAGCTCCCTTGTGCATACGCTGCAGGTCGCGTT
>NZ_CDRRGL010000190.1:0-2640 GCF_977041755.1 Slackia sp. | reverse complement strand
AAATACACCGCCAGAATCCCGTGCAGCGTCAAGCAGGTGCGCCGTTCGTTAGATCAGTTCGCGTACATGCTGGCGTAGGGGCGGCTGTTTGCGGGGCGCAGGCGGAAGAATCCCTCGCCCGAGACATCGACCGGACCGCCAATTTCTTCGGCGAATTTCTCGTTGTATTCGCCAAGCAAGCGCGCGAGCACACGGCAATCGTGCTCATCGACCGGCTCTTGCACCAGGCCAGCGGGAATATCGCGTTCGTCAGGCACATGCTTCAGGTAAATCACGCCGCCATGCATGCCCGTTGCCAAATACGGGCCCGCCGTACCCATGAGCACAATCACACCGCCAGCCATGTATTCGCCCAGGAAGCTTCCGGCGTCTCCGCCAATCACGATAGTCGGCGCCTTGTCGCCATACTGCTTCATGTGAATGCCGACGCGCCAACCGCAGCCGTCGCGCACCAAAATGCGGCCGCCGCGCATGCCGTAGCCCGCAGCATCGCCCACGCGCCCATGAATCACGATGTCGCCGTCGTTCATGGTGTTGGCGACCTGATCTTGGGCATTGCCGAAGACCTCGATTTCACCGCCGTCCATGTAGCACGCCATGTCGTTGCCAGGCACGCCATAAATCTCGAGGCGCTTGCCCGCGGGCATACCGCACCCAAGATAGCGCTGGGCGAACGTTTCACGCAGCTCCACCACATCGGCGTCTTCGAGAGCCGCGCGCACCGCGGCGTTGCCCTCGGTGAAGTGCACCGTGCCGAGCGTGACCACCGTTTTGCCATCGAGCTTTTCGACAACGGGCTCAGTCGTGGGAAGGTTTCCGAATTCTGCCATGTTATTCCTCGCCTTCTGCCTTGGGCCAACCAAGCTCGTTGAGCGTCGACGGATAGCCGCGATGCATACGTGCGGCTCCTTGCGAGAAATCAATATTGAGAGGAACGCGGTCAAACGTATCGTCGGCAAGCGACGCCACGGGCACGCCGCGCTCAATCATGGCCGTGTACATGCCCGCGTTATCGGGTCGATTCAGCAGCACGTAGCCCACGAGCTTGCCGTCGCGCATGACGAATTTCACATACTCGTCGTCTTCGACCTCTACGCGAACATCAAAGTCGCCATCGGCTGGCGGATTGATGATTCCCGAGGTCAAAAGTGTGATATCGAAGAAATCGACCGCATTCACCGCAAAGCTGCCCTCGTCGGGAAGGGCGCCGGGCACGCCCGCCATGTGCATGGCGGCAATGCGACCCTGACGAACGGCATTGGGCCACAGCGCCAAGGGACGCTCGCTGCCGTCGAGCGTATCGGTCACCTGGGTCACATCGCCCGCAGCGTACACATCGGGTAGGCTCGTTTGCAAATCGGGCCCGCATATAAGGCCTCGACCCTGCTCGGCGCCCGCCTCGACGGCGAGCTTGCTCGCTGGGCGCACGCCGACCGCAACGATAACCATATCGCACGCCTCGTCGGAGCCATCGGTCAGGCGCACATGCGTCACGCGCTCGCCTTCACCGAGCATCTCGTCAACCGACATGCTGGGATGGCAGAAAATGCCGTGCGGCTCCACAAGACGCGAGACAACCGCAGCACCATCTGCGTCGAGCACGGCAGGCAAAATGCGCGGGCCGCGATCGAACACATCGATGCGGTCGGCATGGTGGCTCAACGCTTCGGCCGCCTTCATGCCAATAAGGCCGCCGCCAATCACCACGACGCGGCTTTCACGGCCTTCCGCATGCGCACGCTCGGTTGCTGCGAGCACATCGTCCCAGGCCGCCAACGCATCATCGAGCGTAATGAACGTATGCACGTTCGTGCGGCCCTCCATGCCGGCAATAGGAGGAATGAAGGGGACGGAGCCCGTAGCGAGCAGGCACTTCCCGTAGGAAATCTCTTCTCCGCCCACAAGCTTCACTTCATGGGCGGAAGCATCGAGCGCCACGGCTTCAAACTCAGCGCCAAACAGCGTTTCGATGCCACGCTTCTCGTAGAAATCGGCCGATTTGTAATCGAGATGCTCGCGATCGGTTTTGCCTTCGAGCAAATACGAGATGAGCGGTCGGCCGTAGCAGCGATACGGCTCATGGGAAACCATGACGATGCTCTTATCCGGCGCAGCCGCAGAGAGGAATTCCGCCGCAGTCACGCCCGCCGCAGAATTGCCAATAATCAAGTAATCACACGTATGGTGCGCCATGCTACATCGCCTCGCTTTCCACGTACATGAGCGCGCGATTCGGGCAGGCCGCAACGCAGCTCGGCTCGCCCGGCGCACCCGCGCCGTCACCGCACAAATCGCACTTCAGCGCAATGGGCTTCACACCCGAAGGAGCCGGAACAACCGTAATGGCGCCGAACGGGCACATGCTCACGCACGTGCGGCAGCCCACGCAACGCGACGGGTCGCTCGTGACCACACCGGTTTCAGGGTCGCGCTGCATGGCGCCCGAGATGCAGCCTTCCACGCACTTTGGCTTGGCGCAATGGCGGCAATTCGCCGCGAAGCTCACGATGTTATCGCCCTCGACACGCACGCGGTTGTAGATTTCATCGCCCGCAAGCGTAAACGCCTTCACGATGTTTCCTGGCCACGGCGAATGCTGAGCCTTGCAAGCCACCTCGCAACGGCGGCAATTCACGCACC
>NZ_CDRRGL010000189.1:0-2664 GCF_977041755.1 Slackia sp. | reverse complement strand
CGGCTCGCTTATTGTATGTGCGGCGTTTCTTACGATGGTCCGTTTCGTGTACTTGCCTATTATTCCGGGCATTTTGGTGGCCGTGATCGAGGGACTTGCGTGCGTTTTATCGCTGGGCGTTATGCTCTATACTGGGCTGCTGCTGGAAAGCCTTGGCAGCATAAGCGCATGGAACACGCCGCTCGTGCCCGTTTTGTTTTTGCTCTCGTCGGCATCGTGCGGCATTGCGGTGGCGCTCATCTGCGCGTTCTTCGACGGCCATGCCGTGAATGGGTTCGCTGTTCCGCGAATTTTGATTATTGCGGATGCTGCTCTTGTGTTGGGCGAATTCGTCGCGACAGTGCTCTACGGGCTCTTTCCGCCCGCCAGCGCGTCATTTTCTGGCTTGGCGACGGGCGACGCGCTTTCGCTCTTACTCTGGTGGCTGGGCTTCGTCTTCTGTGGAATTGCTGCGCCCTTCGTTCTGGAGGCGCTTGCCTATAAGCGGCTTTCATTGCCGAATCGGTCGAGCCAGGCGTTTGCGTGTCTCGCCGTTGCCGCTGTCTTGGTGCTCGTCGGTGGTGCGTGCCTGCGTGTGGGCGTGGCGAATGTGGGAAGCCATGCCAAAATGGAGCTTCGGGCCCCTATTGAGCGGTCCATTCAAACGAACGATGCTGGAGAGGAGTGGCTGCTATGAAAAACGACGCCTGCGACGCCTCTCTTTTCGAGCTTGATGAAAACAGCAGCATTCCGCTGTGGTTGCAGTTGAAAAACCGCTTCATTTATCTCATTACGTCTGGGTACTACAAACCCGACGACAAACTTCCTACGGTGCGCGGCCTTGCTGCCGATATTGAGGTGAACTACAACACCATCTCGAAGGTTTACAAGAGTTTGGAAGCCGACGGGTATATCGAATCGAAGCGTCGCCAGGGCGCATTCGTGTGCGACGTGAGCGACAAGCCAGGCGTGAGCATTTCTGCGACGGCCGAAATCGTGACAACGGAATATGTGCGTCGGTGCAGGGAGCTCGGCATGACGCTCGAGGACATAGAGGCTCAATTTGCTGCAGGGATTGCGCGCGAGCGCAAGAAGCTTGAGCAAGGGGAATAAGGAGATATCCGATGTCAAACGTGAACGCGGGGAGCAAAAAGCACGAATTCTCGTCGATGATAGGGGCGCCGTCTTCCGATGCCAGCCATATTGCTGAGCCAGCGGGGTCTTCCGGGGTCGTTCGGCGCCGCGCATCGCGCAACGGCGCAATTGTGTTTGGCGTTGTCGTTTTCGTGGTGGCGTTTTGCCTTGTCACGGCTTTGTGGTGGGCGCTTTCGGGGGAAGTCTCGCTTCCCGCGCTCGTTGTGGCGGCGCTCGGCGGCTGGCTTGCCGCCTCGTCGATCCACGTTGTGCTCGAATGGGAAAAGGCGGTTGTCCTGCGTTTCGGCAAATTCAATCGCGTGGCTGGTCCGGGCATTGTTTTCACCATTCCCATCGTTGAGTTTTACACGCTGCGCGTCGACCAGCGCGTGGCCTCGACGTATTTCGGAGCCGAAGAGACGTTGACGGGCGATCTTGTTCCCGTGAACGTTGACGCGGTGATTTTCTGGATGGTGTGGAGCGCGAAGGCCGCCTGCACCGAGGTTGAAGATTACGCGCAGGCGGTGAGCTGGATGGCCCAAACCGCTATGCGCAAGGCGATTGGCCGCACAACGGTCGCCGAGCTTGCCAGCCGTCGCGATCAACTCGATGAAGAACTCAAAGATGCGCTCGAAGAAAAGCTCAACGATTGGGGCATTACGATCATCGATGTCGAAGTGCGCGATATCGTGATTCCCAAAGAGCTGCAACATGCCATGGCGGCGGAAGCCGTAGCCGAGCGCAAGAAGAACGCCCGTATGGTGCTCGCCGAGGCCGAGGCCGATATTTCCGACATGCTGAAAGACGCGGGCGTTGTGTATGAAGAGAGCGCCGAGGCTATGAAACTGCGTCAAATGCATCTTGCTTACGAAAGCGTTGAGGAATCGGGCGGCACATTGGTGTTGCCGAGTTCGTTCGCCGAGGGTTTCGTAGAAGAAAAACCCTCAAAGCGGGCGTAAGGCGATAGAAAAAATCAGTTCAAGCGCAAATTATCTCAAAATAGAATAATGATTGTCATACTTTGTCATAGTTTTCTGATTGTCTTTCCCTATGTCGTATGGCAGACTATGACAAAGAGGAAATCGGCCGATTTCTGATAGAGGGGGACTCGGAAAACATACATGCCACAAGCGTGCAGGGGTAGGCACGCCTGGATTCTTGCGGCCAAATTCCGAATGCCCGTCATTTCTTACGCAAGGAATGGAGGAGGCATGTCAGAAGTGAAAGATCCAACGAGGGCGTTGGAATCGACTGGCATTACACGTAGGGGATTTTTGAAAACCACCGGCGCTGCGGCGCTCGGCGCGGGCGCGGTTGCCATGGGGGGCTTGGCTCCTATGACCAAGGCTGAGGCGGCCGACGCGGCTGCAACTGAAGGCGAGACGATTGTTCGCACGTCGTGCCGAGGCAATTGCGGAAGCAAATGCCCCACGAATGTCGTTGTGCGAGATGGCAAGGTCGTGCGCGTTGCTGCGGCGGAATTGCCGGGCGACGATGCGCCGCGTCGTCGTTTTTGCGTAAAGGGCTACACGCAGCCCCAGCGCGTCTACG
>NZ_CDRRGL010000188.1:0-2706 GCF_977041755.1 Slackia sp. | reverse complement strand
TCTATCGCCTCTACGAGGAATTCCGTCGCGCCTTTCCCCGCGCGGGAGTCGTAGTACTCGACGAATCGATTGTCGACCAAATACCCTCGAGCAAGACAGACGTGCGCTTGCGGCGAGTAAGCGCCCTGCGCCCATTGCATGCGAATCCAGTCGGCATGCATGCGCGCCAATTTCACCGCTTCAGGGCTCGACGTATCGCCCGTCAACATCGCCTTCTTCAGCTGCTCGATAATTGCGACTTCATGCTTTTCTTTCGTCTTCCACTCCTCGTCGCTCATGTCGAGCAGTCTTTCGTTTGATGCATCGACCGCCGCATCACCATAGCGCTCGCGAGCCTCGACGCCATAGCGCATCTCGTTCGAATGCACCGCGCTCCAACGTTTCAGATGCGGCAGCACCGCGCCCATAAGAGACACGGCCTCGTCGCGCGTCATTCCCGTGCTTTCCGCCAAGCGCGGTGCGCAGTCTTCAATCATGGCGTCCATTGTTGTTTCATAGGTATATTCGCCCTGTTGATAGCACCATTTGCAATAATGCGAGTCGGCAGAGCCATGGGCATCAGTGCCGTATTCTTCGGGCGCAAGCATCATTCCGCAGCTTTCGCAGTAATGCTCAGGCCAATCAAGGAGGTGTGCAACGGGCTCGTTCAGCACATTCGCGATAAGCTTCAGCATATCAATGCCAGGCGTTACTTCGCCCCGCTCCCACCGAGACGCTGCCTGACGAGTCACGTACAATTTCGCCGCAAGCTCCTCCTGCGTGAGCCCATTGCGTTTGCGCAAATCAATAAGCGCTTCTCCGAATTTCATTCACGGCCCCCCAAAAAAATACCGTTCAAAATGCCGTCCATGAGTTCTTCCCTGCTGAAACTTTATCGTGTGCGAAGCGCCATTCCAAGCAACATCTAGTTGCTTCACGCCACGTTCTTCACGTATTTCCTTGAGCGTTCTCAACATCTTTCGTTTGCCTCCTTTCGACGGCTTTCATGTTAATCAAACCAACATTGTTGTGTTAATAAAAACTTACTAGAATGTTAAAATAAATTAACCACTAAGGAGTAGACACATGGGTTTGGCGGAAAACATCAGGAAGTTCCGCACCGATGCGGACTTAACGCAAGCAAAACTAGCCGATCTTGTTGGCGTTACAAGAGCAACGGTGACGCAGTGGGAAACGGGTTGGTCGCAGCCGCGAATGGGAGCTGTTGAGAAGCTGTCAGAAGTTCTCGGCGTTTCGATGTCGGAATTGGTCGATGACAGCAACATTAAGCGCGTTCCCGGCGCAATCACGCCGACCGAGCCTCGCAAGGCATACCTCCCTCTCCTGGGCAAGGTGCACGCGGGCGACGCCCAAGAGCCCCAGGTGTTCGACGAGCGCATCTCGCTGCCGTACGAGGTGTGGGAGCGCCACCGCGACGGCTACTTCCTCCAGGTCGAGGGCCAATGCATGTCGAAGATCTACCCGGAAGGCTCATACATCCTCATCGACCCGATGCAGCGGCCGACGAACGGCTCCATAGCGGTCGTGAGCATCGACGGCGCCGACTACGTGATGCGCAGGCTCTACAAGGGCTCTTCGGTGCTCGTGCTCTCCCCCGACTCGTGGGAGGCTGGCTACGAGGACATCGTGATCGCGGGAGACGACCACACGGTGGAGTTCGTCGGCTCTGTCGTCTGGTTCCAAGCCTCGGGCGAATTGGAATAAGGCGCGTGACTTCACGGTGATAGGCCGCGTCGTCTACTACGTGCTGCCGTTCGATTGGGAGTTTTAGGGGCGCACTATTTTGCCGGCGGCGGCAAAATGGTGCTGGAAATCGATTGCTTTGAAAGGAGAGCCATGGCCGAACACAACGAAGCTGAAATCATCCTGTACCAGTCGCAAGGGGCCAACGTGCCCGTACGAGTCAGCTACATGAGCGAGACATTCTGGATGCCGCAAAAAGAGATAGCCGAGCTTTTCGGAAAAGACAAGTCGACGATCTCCCGCCATCTAAAGAATATCTTCGAAAGCGGGGAGCTTGACGAGAATTCAGTTGTTGCAGAAATTGCAACAACTGCCGCGGACGGTAAAAATTACAGGGTTTTGTTCTATAACCTAGACGCGATCATAGCCGTCGGGTACCGAGTGAACTCGATGCAAGCCACCCGCTTCCGACAATGGGCCACGTCGACGCTGAAAGAGTACATCGTCAAGGGCTTCGTGCTTAATGACGACATGCTGAAGAACGGCGCGCCGTTCGGCAAGGATTACTTCGACGAGCTGCTCGTGCGCATCCGCGACATCCGCGCGAGCGAGCGACGCGTGTACCAGAAGATTACGGACATCTTCCAGGAATGCACGTTCGACTACGACCGCAACAGTGACATAGCGCGGAGGTTCTATGCGACGGTTCAGAACAAGCTACATTATGCAGTAACCGGCGACACGGCTGCAGGCATCGTGCAGCGGAGGTCAGACCCGGCGCTTCCCCACATGGGGTTGACGTCATGGAAAGGCTCGCCCGACGGCCCGATCCATTCCAGCGACGTGACCGTAGCGAAGAACTATCTTACCGAGAAGGAGATTAGCGACCTCAACCGTCTCGTCACGATGTTCCTCGACACCGCGGAGATGCGCGCCGAGCGCCAACAGCTCACGAGCATGGAGGAATGCGTCGCGCTGCTCGACGGGTTCCTGACATTCAATGGACGCGAAGTGCTGAAAGGG
>NZ_CDRRGL010000187.1:0-2790 GCF_977041755.1 Slackia sp. | reverse complement strand
CGGCGCGTTCCGAGCGAAGTCTGAAGATTATCCTTCGTAAATGAAGTTGTCAATCAGGCGGGTTTTGCCAATGTAGACCGCCATGGCAACGAGCACGGGGCCTTCGATGGTCTCGACAGGCTCGATGGAATCCCACGACGCCATCGAAACGTAATCGATCTTCGCGAGAGGCTCGGCAGAGATGAGTTCGCTCATGGCGCCCGTAACCGCCGCCGCAGACCTCTCGCCCTCGGCGACGAGCTTTTGCCCCAACATCACGGCCTGCGACAGAACGAGGCCAGCCTTGCGCTCCTCTTCAGAGAGGTACGTGTTGCGCGAGCTTTTCGCCAAACCGTCAGCCTCGCGAATGATGGGGCAGCCCACAACTTCGACGTTCATATTCAAATCGCGAACCATGCGACGAATAACAGCGAGCTGCTGCGCATCCTTCTGGCCGAAGTATGCGCGATCGGCCATAGAGATGTTCATGAGCTTGTTCACAACGGTGCACACGCCTCGGAAATGAATCGGACGGCTTTTTCCGCACAGTTCCTTGGTGACAGCCGTCATGTCAACGAACGTGCACGCGTCTTCGGCATACATCTCGGACGGCTCCGGATGGAAGACGAGCGCTGCGCCAGCGCCCTCGCACAGTTTCGTATCGGCCTCGAAATCGCGGGGATAGCTCGCGAGGTCTTCGTTGGGGGCAAACTGCGTGGGATTCAAAAACACGCTCACCACAACACGGTCGTTTTCGGCGACTGCGCGCTTGATCAGGCTCTCGTGGCCCTCATGCAAATAGCCCATCGTGGGCACCAGGCCAACCGTAAGGCCTTCCTTTTTCCATTGGCGAACCTGCGACTTCACGTCTTCCACGGTATAAGCGATTTTCATCGTTCTTCTTTCTTCAAGGTTCGAGTGCACCAGCACTCCTTGCAATCTATCGATTCGAGGCAGCCCGCTTTCCTTCGGGCGCCGCGCCATTTTTTTAGTAAAGCTTCTCGAGCACGTCATCTTTGATTTTGTAGGTGTGCTCTACAGTGGGAAACGCGCCCGAGGCCACCTCGGCCGCATAGTTGGCGAACGCTTCGCGCATGACTTCGCCCACATTGGCATAGCGTTTCACGAACTTCGGAGTGAAGTCGCTGAACATGCCGAGCATATCCTGGTACACAAGAATCTGGCCGTCGCAACCAGCGCCTGCGCCAATGCCGATGGTCGGAATCGAAACGGCATCGGTGATCATCTGGGCAAGCGCCGCAGGAACCGCCTCGATGACAACCGCAAACGCGCCTGCCTCTTCAACAGCCTTGGCGTCGGCGAGCAAAGCACGGGCGGCTTCCTCGCTTTTGCCCTGCACCTTAAAGCCGCCAAACACGTTAATTGACTGAGGAGTAAGTCCAATATGGCCCATAACGGGAATGCCGGCCTTAACAATGGCGCGAATCTGCTCAGCAACGCGCACGCCACCCTCGAGCTTCACGGCACCCGCGCGGCCTTCCTTCATAAGGCGGCCCGCATTGCGCACGGCCTCCTCGACGGTCACTTCATAGCTCATGAACGGCATATCGACAACGACAAGCGCGTTTTTCGCGCCGCGAGCGACGGCAGCGCCATGGTGGATCATGTCTTCCATGGTCACCGAAACGGTGTCTTCGTAGCCAAGCACCACATTGCCCAGCGAGTCACCGACCAAAATGCCGTTGATGCCCGACTCGTCTTCGAGCTTCGCCGTCGAGTAGTCATACGCAGTGAGCATCGAGAGCTTTTCGCCCTTCGCCTTGGCGGCGGCAAACGTTGCGGCAGTATTCTTCATGGTATTCGCCTTTCTTTAAGAGCCGAGGCACCCACGCCAAGCTCTTCCTTCCCTCATGTCGTTTTCAGGACCTATCGTGCGGCCCTGAGTATTTCCGCGATATGCGAATAATCCCTCTCGGGATGCTTCGCGGCGGCAACCTCAACCACCACGCGCGAAAGCGCCGTATACGCGTCGCGCTCCTTCAACAGCGTTGGGTCCTCCCGAAACGCCATGAGGTGCCCCACGACCGTTTCGGCGTCGTTGCGCTCAATGGGACCCGTAAGGGCGTCAATGGGGCCTCGCTCGGCGATTGACTCGCAGTTGCCCACAAACAATGCTCGCAGCGCGCCACGGGCCTCGTCGGCGCCGAAGCCACATCGTTCGAGCATCGTTTGGGCGCTTGCGAAAAGGCCTACAGCCAAATTACTCGCGCACACGGCCGCCGCGTGGTAAAGCGGCTTATCGCTCGAAGCGATTTCCCTATGGTGAACCCCGCACGCGTCAAGCAGGGCCGACACCGATGCAAGAGCCGACTCATCGCCCTCAAGCGTGAAAAGTGCAGTGCCGATTTTTGCCTGAGCGCTTCCCCCGCCCGAAATCGCGAAAAGCGGATGCACCGAGGCAGCCTTCGCACCATATTCCGCTGCATCGGCAAATACGGCTGCCGGAAGCGCGCCCGAGCAATGGCATACGATTTTTCCGAACAGCGCATCGCACGCCGCGGCGCCATACGACGCCACAAGGCTCTTCCAAGCGTTGGAAATCTCGCCATCGGGCACCGTGAAGAAAATAACGTCGGACGCTTCAACAACTTCTGCCGCATCCGCATAAGCATCGGATGCCGTTTTCTCAGCCGCCGCCTGCGCGTCTTCTGCCAGCAGCGAACTGTATCCAGAAACCACAATGCCGCAGCTTCGGAAAAGCTCGCCGAGCGCCGTGCCCACTTTACCCGCGCCGACGAAGCCAACACGAGCATTCGATTCGATCACGCCGCACTCCTTTCCTTGCATAGC
>NZ_CDRRGL010000186.1:0-2807 GCF_977041755.1 Slackia sp. | reverse complement strand
TAAGGACGTGCTCTCCGTGGCAAACGATCTTCGCATTCAGGAAGTGCGCCTGGCCGGTTTTCGCAATTATCGAAGCCTCGCATTGGGCGACATTGGCGGACTCACGATTTTCGTGGGCCCTAATGCCACGGGCAAAAGCAACGTCGTCGAGGGAATCCAGCTTTTGTGCGCCCATGGGTCGTTTCGTTCGGCCCGTGGGCGTGACCTCATCATGTGGGGCGCGCCTTTCGCCCGACTCGAAGCGCGATTCGTATCCGACTCGCGCGACTTGAGCGTTGCGACGGTGATTGAACCGGCATCGAGGTCGTACACGCTCAATGGGAAACGCCGCGCAGCGCAAGATTTGCAGGGAATTCTGCCCGCAGTGGCGTTCTCTCCCGACGATCTTGAGCTTGCGAAGGGTTCCCAAACGCCAAAGCGTTCCGCAATCGATTTGCTTGGCAGCCAGCTTTCGAAGAACCATCGCGTTATTCGCCGCGATTACGAGAAGCTTCTGCGCAATAAGAATGCGCTTCTGAAAGATGAAGCGACCGATGTGCTCATCGACAGCGTGAACGACGCGCTTATTCCCGTAGCCGCGCGCCTCCATATGTATCGCGTCGCGCTGTTCCGCAATCTGTGCGGCCGCATGGCTCGCGTATACGGCGACATCACCGACGGCGCGGAGGAGCTCTCGTATTCGTACATTCCTTCGTGGCTTCCGGAGGATTTGGCGGAGCTGGCCGAGAGCCGCCCATATGACGTGGAAATGTCGAAAGACGAGGTTCTTGAGGCAACGGCGAATGCGATGTTCTCGCGCCGCCTCGAGGAACGTGCGCGCCACCGTGCGGTCGTGGGCCCGCACGCCGACCATATGGAATTCTTCATCGACGGGCGCAACGCCCGCACGTTTGCTTCGCAGGGCCAACAGCGCTCCATTGCGCTTGCGTGGAAAATCGCCGAGGTTGAATTGGTGAAGAAGATGCTTGGCGTAAAACCCGTGCTGCTGCTCGACGACGTGATGAGCGAACTCGATGCCCGCCGTCGCGGCGCGCTCGTTGATTTGTTGCATGAAGACATCCAGACATTCATGACCGCTACGGATTTGACGTGTTTCGAAGACGATATCGTCGATCGCGCGTCTGTGCTCGATTTGTCGAAGGCGGGTGTTCGCGCATGAGCAATTCCATGAAATCGTTTTCCATGGCCCTCCAAAAGACTTTGCGTGGGCAGGCATCTTCGGACGTGCTTGCGGCTAAAGCGGCGCGCGCCGCAAAAGTGAAGCGCATGTGGAAGTCGGCGCTTGAAGCGTGCGCCGGCCCTGCCGCCGCAGTAATTCTCGACCACACGAATTCGATTTACATCATTCGCAAGGCCGAAGAGGAAACCGATGTTTCACGTGAAACATCGGAACGGAATGAAACCTCGCGCACGTCGCCCGCCGCGCCCCGTTCGGCGGGCGGCGCGTTCGTTCGTCGAAAGCCGCCCGCGGGCGAGCTCATCGTGTATGTGGAAGATAGCCTTATTGCGGCGGAGGTCGACGCGCGCCGCGAGATGATCAAGTTGAAGTTCCTTGAGCTGTTCGGCGAGGAAATCGACGAGTTCCGCATTCGCGTCTCGCGCGGCAAGTACAAACTCTCCCATCCTTACCGTGAAGAAACCGAAAAAACGGCTGCTCAAGAGAAAGCGCCGCGTGTGGCGCTTTCTGAGGCGCGTATAGCCCAGATTGACGAGGAACTGTCCACGATTCCCGATAAAAAGGTGCGAGAAGCGCTTAAACGCGCCATGATTTCCGATTTAGAGGTAAAAAACGCTGCTGCAGTCGAAAAAGGCGACAATGGGGCCTTGTAGGCCGTGTGGACTATCTTAAATCGCGTTCTGAAGCGCGGTATAAAACCCCGAATATGGTAAAATTCGCTAGTTGGATTGCTTGAGTTTTTACGCACCTCATCCAGCTGGTGCGCTCCTCGGCGTCCTGTTCTATGTGAAATTGGCGGTTGAAACGCTTTATGCCTATGGCGCCGGCGTTTGTCGGCGCATCCCGATTTTCATCGGGACGGAAAGGAGGAGGCCGTGGTCAAAGAAAAGCCCGACCACTACGACGGCTCAGACATTAAGGTCCTCGAGGGCCTTGAGGCTGTTCGTATGCGCCCCGGCATGTATATCGGTTCGACGGGTCCGCGTGGTTTGCATCACCTTGTGTATGAGGTCGTGGACAACGCCGTCGACGAGGCTCTTGCCGGCTATTGCACCAAAATCGACGTCACGATTCACGAAGACAACTCCATTACGGTTGTCGACAATGGCCGTGGCATTCCTATCGACGAGCATCCGAAAGAGAAGATCCCTACGGTCGAGGTCGTTCTTACCATCCTCCATGCGGGCGGTAAATTCGGCGGCGAGGGCTATAAGGTTTCCGGCGGCTTGCACGGCGTCGGCGTTTCGTGCGTAAATGCGCTTTCCACGCGCCTCGAGGTTGTCGTGTGCCGCGATGGCGGTAAGCACGAAATCGCGTTTGAGCGCGGCAAAACGGTCGAGAAGCTCCATTGCATCGGCGACGCCGATCATACGGGCACCATGGTTACCTTCTGGCCCGACCCTGAAATCTTCACCGACACGGTTGTGTATGACTACGATACGCTCGCCGAGCGTTTCCGTGAAATGGCCTTCCTGAACAAGGGCCTCCATATTCAGCTTACCGACGAACGCGAGCGTGAGGAAAACGGCTCGTTTAAGACCGAGTCGTTCCAGTATGCCGGCGGTATCGTCGACTTCGTCACGTGGCTCAATCGCGGCAAGGAAACGCTGAATACCCCGATTTACTTTAC
>NZ_CDRRGL010000185.1:0-2837 GCF_977041755.1 Slackia sp. | reverse complement strand
GGTACCGCGTTCATCATGTGGATGGGCGAGCTCATCACGCAGCGCGGCATTGGCAACGGCATGTCGCTCATCATCTTCGTGTCCATCGTCTCTCGCGTTCCCGCGGCTATTTTCAGCAGCGTGAACCTTACGGGCGACACGGGCATGGGCATTGCGGTCACGCTGCTCATCGTGCTCGTGGTGCTGCTGTGCATCCCCGCGATTATCTTCGTGGAACGCGCCCAGCGCCGCATCCCGGTGAACTACGCAAAGCGCGTGCAGGGTCGCAAGATGATGGGTGGTCAGTCCACCTACATTCCCTTGAAGGTGAATGCGGCGGGCGTTATCCCAATTATCTTCGCGAGCTGTTTGATTTACTTCCCGGCTCAGATCGCTGCTCTGTTCAACATTGGTTGGCTTACCGCAGCGGCCGATGCCATGTCGACGGGTTGGATCAACTGGCTGCTTACGCTGGCACTCATCGTGTTCTTCGCGTATTTCTACACCTCCATGGTATTCAATCCCGAAGAAACGAGCGACAACCTGCGCAAGCAGGGCGGCTTTATTCCGGGCGTTCGTCCGGGTAGCGCTACCACGCAGTACATCAAGAACGTTATCAATCGTGTGACGTTGCCTGGTGGTCTGTTCATCGCACTTATCGCGGTTGTTCCGTCGATTTTGTTCTACTTCACCGGCAATCAGCTTATTCAGGCGTTTGGCGGCACTTCGATTCTCATTATGATCGGCGTTGCGCTCGACACCATGAGCAAGCTTGAGAGCCAGTTGAAGATGTACAACTACGACGGCTTCTTCAAGTAATCGAAAATGCGGGTCAGGTGGCCCGCATTTTTATTGCGAAATCAAGAGCTCCCTTTGTGGGAGCTCTTTTTTGTACAGCAATCACGTAGATTTAGCGCGGGGAAACGTAAGGAAATAAAGATTCTCGAATGGCATGCAGGGGCATTCCCTTTCATAATGCTGAGCTTGTTGGGCTATGCAAGGAAAGGAGTGCGGCGTGATCGAATCGAATGCTCGTGTTGGCTTCGTCGGCGCGGGTAAAGTGGGCACGGCGCTCGGCGAGCTTTTTCGGAATTGCGGTATCTCGGTTTCGGGATACAGTTCGCTGTTGCTAGAAGACGCGCAGGCATCGGCTGAGAAAACGGCATCCGCTGCTTATGCGAATGCGGCTGAAGTAGTCGAGGTGTCCGACGTTATTTTCTTCACGGTACCCGATGGCGAGATTGCCAATGCATGGAAGAATCTCGTGGCGTCGTATGGCGATGCGGCGTGCGATGCGCTGTTCGGGAAAATCGTATGCCATTGTTCGGGCGCGCTGCCGGCCGCTGCTCTCGCCGATGCGGTGGAATATGGCGCGAAGGCCGCTTCGGTGCATCCGCTTTTCGCGATTTCGGGTGGGGGAAGCGCCCAGGCGAAAATCGGTTCGTCGCTTTTCACGCTCGAAGGCGACGAATCGGCCCTTGCAACGGTGTCGGCCCTGCTTGACGCGTGCGGGGTCCACCATAGGGAAATCGCTTCGAGCGACAAGCCGCTTTACCATGCGGCGGCCGTGTGCGCGAGCAATTTGGCCGTGGGCCTTTTCGCAAGCGCCCAAACGATGCTCGAGCGATGTGGCTTCGGCGCCGACGAGGCTCGTGGCGCGCTGCGGCCATTGTTTGTGGGCAACTGCGAGTCGATCGCAGAGCGTGGCCCCATCGACGCCCTTACTGGGCCCATCGAGCGCAACGACGCCGAAACGGTCGTCGGACACTTAATGGCGTTTCGGGAGGATCCAACGCTGTTGAAGGAGCGCGACGCGTATACGGCGCTTTCGCGCGTGGTGGTCGAGGTCGCCGCCGCGAAGCATCCCGAGAGGGATTATTCGCATATCGCGGAAATACTCAGGGCTGCACGATAGGTCCTGAAAACGACAAGAGGGAAGGAAGGGCTTGAGGCGGGTGCCTCGGCTCTTAAAGAAAGGCGAATACCATGAAGAATACTGCCGCAACGTTTGCCGCCGCCAAGGCGAAAGGCGAAAAGCTCTCGATGCTCACCGCATACGATTATTCGACGGCGAAGCTCGAAGACGAGTCGGGCATCAACGGCATTTTGGTTGGCGACTCGCTGGGCAATGTGGTGCTCGGCTACGAAGACACCGTCTCGGTAACCATGGAGGACATGATTCACCATGGCGCCGCCGTTGCCCGTGGCGCGAAAAACGCGCTCGTCGTTGTCGACATGCCGTTCATGAGCTATGAGGTGACCGTCGAGGAAGCCGTGCGCAATGCGGGACGCCTTATGAAGGAAGGTCGCGCGGGTGCCGTGAAGCTCGAGGGCGGCGTGCGTGTTGCTGAGCAGATTCGCGCAATCGTGAAGGCCGGCATTCCCGTTATGGGCCATATTGGCCTTACCCCTCAGTCAATCAACGTGTTCGGCGGTTTCAAGGTGCAGGGCAAAAGCGAGGAAGCTGCCCGTGCCTTGCTCGCCGACGCCAAGGCCGTTGAAGAGGCTGGTGCGTTTGCGGTTGTCATCGAGGCGGTTCCTGCGGCGCTTGCCCAGATGATCACCGATGCCGTTTCGATTCCGACCATCGGCATTGGCGCAGGCGCTGGTTGCGACGGCCAGATTCTCGTATATCAGGATATGCTCGGCATGTTCAGCGACTTCACGCCGAAGTTCGTGAAGCGCTATGCCAATGTGGGCGAAGTCATGCGCGAGGCGTTCGCGAATTATGCGGCCGAGGTGGCCTCGGGCGCGTTCCCCACTGAAGAACACACCTACAAAATCAAAGATGACGTGCTCGAGAAGCTCTACTAAAGAAAATGGCGCGGCGGCTTGAAGGAAAGCGGGTCGCCGCGAAT
>NZ_CDRRGL010000184.1:0-2866 GCF_977041755.1 Slackia sp. | reverse complement strand
TTATCGCTCTCACCTATAATTCGAGGCAGTAATGCACCTAAGAAAGGGGTTTGCACATGGCAATCAAGGTTGGCATCAACGGCTTTGGCCGTATCGGTCGTCTCGTCTATCGCGCGATGGCGAACGATCCCGAGCTCGATGTTGTTGCGGTTAACGACCTGGGCGACATTCCCACGATGGCCCATTTGCTGAAATACGATTCCGTCCACGGCCGCGCATTCGACACGGTCGAGGTTACCGAAGACGGCTTTGTGGCCGACGGCCATGCCACCAAGGTGCTCTGCGAGCGCGATCCCGAGAACCTGCCCTGGGGCGAGCTCGGCGTCGACGTCGTTATTGAATCCACCGGCATCTTCAAGACGGGTGAACTTGCTTCCAAGCATATCAACGCTGGTGCCAAGAAGGTCGTCATCACGTGCCCGGCCAAGGGCGAAGACATCACCATCGTCATGGGCGTGAACGACGGCGATTACGACAAGGAAGCGCACAACATCATTTCCAACGCTTCGTGCACCACGAACTGTTTGGCTCCCGTTGCCAAGGTGCTGCTCGAGAACTTCGGCATTGAGCGCGGCTACATGAATACCATTCATAGCTACACCAACGACCAGAAGATCCTCGACCTTCCGCATAAGGACCTTCGTCGTGCCCGCGCTGCCCAGCTGTCCATGATTCCGACCACCACGGGCGCCGCTCGTGCCGTCGCTCTGGTTCTCCCTGAGCTCAAGGGCAAGCTCGACGGCTTCGCGACCCGCGTTCCCACCCCTGACGGATCCATGGTCGATCTCACCGTGCAGCTTTCTCGCAAGGTAACCAAGGAAGAAATCAACGCCGCCATGAAAGCTGCCGCCGAAGGCCCGCTCAAGGGTATTCTCGCCTACACCGAAGACCCCATCGTTTCGGTCGACATCGTGGGCGACGACCATTCTTCTATCTTCGATTCGGGCCTCACCATGGTCATGGGCGACGATTCTGACCTGGTCAAGATCGTTTCCTGGTACGACAATGAGTGGGGTTATTCCAACCGCGTGAAAGACCTGGCCAAGATTCTTCTTTAGGCTATTGGGAAAAGGCCGGACTTGTTTCCGGCCTTTTTTGTTTGTATGACCAGCCCGGTTTCGCTCGGACGAAGGCTTCCGCGGAAGACGCGTTCGGCTACTGCTCGCCTCGCTCGCTTCGCGCCTCACTCCTTCGCTTCGTTTTAATATGAAGAACTCGTTTGAAGCTCAGAGGTCTTCCGCAGAAGCCTCCGCCCGAGCGAAACCTCCGTTTATTAACCTGTTTTATGCTCGGAGCATTTAACAGGTTCCATGTATCGAAATTGACTGATGAGGAGTTTCCTTATGGCCGACATCAAGACTATCGAGGGCGTTGACGTCGCTGGCAAGCGCGTGCTCGTGCGCGTCGATTTCAACGTGCCCATCAAAGACGGCGTCGTGACCGACGACACGCGCATTCGCGCGGCGCTGCCGACTATCGAATACCTCGTAAAGGGCGGCGCGAAAGTCGTGCTCATGAGTCACTTGGGCCGTCCGGAGGGCGAGGGCTTTGAGGAAAAGTTCACGCTTGCGCCTGCCGCTGCTCGTTTGGGCGAGCTCATCGATGCCCCTGTCGCCTTCGCCGCCGATACCGTGGGCGATGACGCCAAGGCGAAGATCGCGGCGCTTTCCGACGGCGAAATTGTTGTGCTTGAAAATCTCCGCTTCGACAAGCGCGAGAAGAAAAACGATCCCGAGTTCTGCAAGATGCTTGCTGAGCTGGGCGATGTGTATGTGAATGACGCGTTCGGCACCGCCCACCGCGCTCATGCTTCCACGGCCGGCGTTGCTGCATTGCTTCCTGCATACGCGGGCTTCCTGCTGGCTGGTGAAGTGAAGACGCTTGGCGGCATGCTCGACGACCCCAAGCGTCCGTTCGTTGCGATCCTTGGCGGCTCGAAGGTATCCGATAAGGTCGGCGTTATCGACGCTCTTATCGACAAAGCCGACACCATCATCATCGGTGGCGGCATGTGCTTTACCTTCCTGCTTGCTCAGGGTTATGAGGTTGGCACGTCTCTCAAAGAAGAAGATTGGGTCGAGCGCGCTGGCGAGATGCTCAAGAAGGCTGAAGAGCGCGGCGTGAAGATGCTGCTCCCGACCGATGTGGTTGTTGCCGATAAATTTGCCGAAGACGCGAATACCGCGAGCTGCGCGGCCGATGCGATGCCGTCCGACATGATGGGCCTCGACATTGGCCCCGAAACCGAAGCCGCCTATGCTGCCGCTATCGCTGAAGGCAAAACGGTGTTTTGGAACGGCCCTATGGGCGTGTTCGAGATGAAGGCGTTCGAGCATGGCACGAAGGCTGTGGCCGAAGCGGTTGCCGCTAACAAAGAAGCCGCGACCATCATCGGTGGTGGCGATTCCGTGGCTGCTGTGAATAAGTTCGACCTCGCCAGTGAGATGACGTTTATCTCCACGGGCGGTGGCGCATCCATGGAGCTCGTTGAGGGCAAGCCGCTTCCCGGCGTCGAAGCGTTACGATAACCCTACCGAGGGTCTCGGTGTGCACCTGGTGGCGGCGCGATACCTGAGCTCGCGCGAACAGCCCACTGGGCTGTTCGGCTCGTGCGGACGGCCGTCACCAGCCGCACGCCGAGACCCAAGGCATGTCCAAAAGCGTCTGCGATTCAACGAAAGGAATCCTATGTCTCGCAAGCCTTTAATTGCCGGCAACTGGAAAATGAATAAGACGCCTGCCGAGAGCGTGGTGCTTTCCCAAGGCATTTCCAATCGCTATTCTCGCAAGTGGAACAAGGTTGACGTGGTGTTGTGCCCGCCGACAATTGATTTGCGCTCGGTGTTCACGGTGCTCGATTTCGACA
>NZ_CDRRGL010000183.1:0-2948 GCF_977041755.1 Slackia sp. | reverse complement strand
CAGATAATCACTCATCACGAATTGCCCCAAGACGCCCAAAATCCGAACCCCGCAACGAGGCCCCCTAGCGGCGTTTTCTGCCAAATGAGCCCCGCGAGCCCGCAATGCCCTCTCGATAGCCCGTCCAAACAATCCGATTGGCGAGTTTTCCGAACGACCTGCCTGGCGAGTTTACCCAAGCCGTTCTACATGCTTCTCATGGGCACCGACAAGCCAAAAGGCCGCGTGCAGGCGGCGAATTCGGCAACGCATATCGCAATGGCCCCATGATGCTTGCGCGCACAGGTCCGCCGACGAGCCACCATCAGCCACGCCGACGACCCTTCCCATTTTCCAGAAAACTTTGCGCCCGTTTTCCATGTGGTTGGCAAAAGCCAACGCACGAAAGGAACGGCCATGAACGATTTCTCGAGCAAGCTCGGCGGCAAACGAGGAAGCGGCCCCCTCAACCCTCTCCCACTTCGATAGCCACACGCAAGGAGGAGCCATGGGCAAGAAATACTACGGAGGAATCGGAACCGACAAAGGATTCGTGATGCACTCTCCCGGGAACGAATATCGCTACGACCTCGACGACGAATTCCATGAGGAAGGCAACGAGGAAAACGTCGACGGCGCAAGCAGCGCCGGCGGTGGCAACAGCGGCAGCGGCAACAACGACAACAACGACAGCGCATGCGGCACTCGCAGCGAGGCTTCCGACGAAGACTTCGGTGGCTTCCGACACAACTCCAGCGTGCCCCACGACAACGACCGTGCCACGGGCCGCACCGCCGACAACCCTTGCACCCCGCACGACAACAACCGCGACGACTACGACGACGAGCTGGACGACTTCTTCGAGAGCCCCTTCTCCATTAAAGCCTATATCGCGCTCGCAATCGAAAGCCTGTTCAAGGCGCTCATGTCACGCTCGATGAAGCGCATCGATTTCGTAGCGGTCACGCTCATGTTGCTCGTCTGCACGCGCGTGATTGGCGCGGTATTCATCGACTCGAGCTCTTTGAGCGAACTCAACGCCTTTGCCTTCGTGGTGACGCTGAGCGTGCTCGGAGTGTGCACGATTTCCGAAAAATACCCGGCCAACGCGCTTACGGCACTCGTGATCGCGTGCCTGCCGGCCCTCATCGAAGTCGCCACCGCATGTGCAGTGAACGGCTCGGACGCCGACGCGTTCAACCGCATCACGAGCTGGGCGCTGGCTGGCTGCCTCGGTAGCGCGGCCCTCCTGATTGTGGGAACTCTGATTGATCCGTTTGGCGATGAGGAAGATGAAGGCGAAGGCAGGGACGCTGGCGCACGCGGAAACGTCGACGCATGCGGAAGTGGATGTAAAAGCACGACCGCCCACGAAGACGCAGCGTGCGAGCGCGTTTTCTTCACCCCCTTCTGGGGAGCGGCCATTGGTGCCACCGCTGCCCTCATTTGGGAGCTCGCGCCTTACATCGCGCGCGAAATCGCCTACGGCACAGCGCCGATCTATTTTAGCTACATGGGAGGGATCGTTTAGCCCCTCACGCACGACAAGTTCGCAACACCACCGCATGAAAGGAATGATTGTGAGAATCGACAAAACCGCGCGACAGAAAGGCGCTCCAAGTTGGCTCAAGGAGCTGCTCTACATAGACGGCGCCGAAAACGACACGAAACCGACCAACAAGGGCAATGCGAGCGGCGAAGGAAGCGCCCGAGACGACGAATCGCCCAAGGCGAATGCGGAGCGCCCCACCGAACACGGCAATGAGCCGAAAGAAACCGCAGCTGAAAGCGAAGGCGACCTCGGCTTCTTCTCGCTTCGCGAAATCGCAGGAAAGGCCCGATCGGGCGTCGCAAAAACGCTCGACCAGCTTTTCTCGGGCCTTATGGACCGCTCGATGGGCGAGACGAATTTCTTCGTCGTGACCATGATGGGGCTCGCCTGCGCAAAGGTGATTTCCGCGCAATTCTTCGAGGCGGAAGCGTTCGGCGAGCTCAACCTGCTCGCGTTCCTTATAGCGATTTGCACGGCAGCGGCTTTCGCGGCCTCGAAGAAGCTGCCCGCAAACCCGCTTGCCGCCTTGTGCATTTCCGTGCTCCCGGCGTTTATCGAGACCGCCGCAATATGCACGGTTCGCGGGCTTAATTTTTCGGAAGAGTACGCGCTCATCACAGGGCTCGCGCTCGCCTGCGCAGCCGGAGGCCTCTTCTTGGGCATCGCGCGATATTTGGTCGACGACGCCGACCCCAATGAGGCGCTCAAGCGTGCCGTTATTGGCGCTATCTGGGGCTTTGCGATTGGAGCAACCGCCGCGATCGTCGCCGAGACGGCACCCGTCATAGCCGACGCGCTCGCCAACCGCGACATTCCGACATTCCTTGAGCAGCTCCTTGCCACACATTAACACTAGCGCCAGGATGCACATGGGCGAAACGGCCAGAATATTCGGTTTGCCCAAAGGCTTGCAGTTTCCTGCATGAACTCGGAGATGTTGGCGTGAATGATGCCATCGCGCTGCTGGATAGGGTCGCTTCACGTAAGCAGTTACTTAGGATAGTTGCCCTTAATCTGAGTGAAGGGCCGGTATTCGCACTCCTCGGTGGACTGGTCGGCCATGATGGTCATGGCCACCTGAACATGCGCGTATCTTCTTCAGGTAGTTCTCTCTAGGAAATAAACGCATACCGGCTCCAATCTTCGTTGGAGTCGGTATATCAAATCAGAGGTTTATTGGGGTATCCATTATCGTTTAAATGATTTATACCCCCATAACTAGGGAATCTCTATTCCCACTCGATGGTTATAGTTTTGCCGCCCCGTCATTCCAGTTACACCCAGTTTTCGGTGCCGCCTCGAGCCGAGTGCCGCCAGGTGACGCCATGTCGCGTTTCGTCGGCTTCGGGGACAAAAGCTGGGACAACCTCAAAAACTTTTTTCAAACTCAGGGCTTTGAGTTTTTGTTTTTGTCCCA
>NZ_CDRRGL010000182.1:0-2955 GCF_977041755.1 Slackia sp. | reverse complement strand
CGGGACTTGCAAAGAAGCGCGCGGAGCATTTCAGCACCTCATCGACTATGACCAGGTCGTTTTCTCGAAGCGTGGTGCCCGTCGCAGTAATGTCGACGATGCGGTCAGACAGGCCAACCATGGGACCAAGCTCAATGTTGCCATGAAGCGTAACGATATCGGCTTGCACGCCAATTCGATCGTAATACGCCTGGGTGATGCGCGGATACTTCGTCGACACGCGAATGGAACCGCGGCGCGCATAAGCGGCATCGGCCGCGCCCTTCGCGCTCGCAGGCTCGGCAACCACGAATCGGCACGCGCCATAGCCAAGATCGATGAGCTGCACCAAATCGAGGCCCGCCTCGACAAGCGAATCGCGACCGCAAATGCCGCAATCGGCTCCGCCAGAGGCAACGAAGGCAGGGGCGTCGGTGGGCCTCACGATGACATAGTCGACGCCCTGGCCATGCACGATAAGGTGTCGCCCCACATCGTGCAGCGGTTCGGTGTCGAGCCCCGCCGCCGCAAGCGTCTCAACCGTATCAGCGAACAGCGACCCCTTCGGCACCGCAATGCGCAGCGGGCGCGCTTCAGCGTTGTTCGCGACGGCTTCCTCGATTTCCTCGAGCGATAAAGCGAAGCCGGCCGAGGGCAAATCGCGCTCGCCCAGCCGCGAAAACGCTTCGTCATAGCGCCCACCCGATCCAAGAGGGGCCGATACGCCATCGGCATATACGGAAAACACGAGGCCCGTGTAATAGCCGAACGAGTTCATGACCGAAAAATCAACCGCAAGGTTGTCGGCAAAGCCCGCTTTTTGTGCCGACTCGAACAACGCGCGCAGCTCCGACACGCCCCCATCGGCGATGCCCGCCGCCGCAAGCGCGGCGGAAGCCGCATCGAGCGCCTCGACTCCGCCGCTGATGTGCGGCAAGGTCGCTATTGCGTTCACGAGATTCTCGGGCGCGTCCACGTCTGAAAGCGCCGCATCCAAATCGACGAAATCGGACGCATGCACGCATGAGAGAAGCTCTTCGCGCTTGGAACCAGCGATGCCCGCCGCCGCGAGGAGCTCGTTCATGGGACGAACGCTTCCGCATACAATGCGCCACTTGGAAACGCCCACGGCGTTGAGCGCTTCGGCCGCCATGGACACCACTTCAAAATCGGCCTCGACGCCGCTTGCGCCAATGAGCTCGATGCCAAGCTGCGTAAACTGGCGGGAGCGCGCCATGTATTGAGCCTGTTCACGCACGACGGGGGCGGCATAGCGCAAGCGAATGGGCGCTTCCGTATGCGCCAGACGAGTTGCAACGAGGCGTGCGATGGGCATGGTGAGGTCGCTTCTCACCACGAGCAGGCGGCCATCGCCATCGAAAAGCTGAAAAGGCGTGGCAGCAGACTCACCGGCCATCGCCAGCGAAGATTGCTCTTCGAGCAAGGGCGTTTCGACCGGCAGGTACCCGTGGGACGCGAACCCGTCACTCACGATGCGGGTTATGCGCTCACGCTCGATGGCCTCATCGGGCATGATGTCTCGGAATCCTCGGGCGGTAATAGGCCTCACTGCGTGTCACCTTCCCCTTTCATATGTGGTAACGTGTTAGACACTTTATCACAGTAGAGTGCTCGAGTATTGCATCGTTGTCCTGCTCTTCATAAAAGAAAACCCGCCATTTGGCGGGTTTCTATAAATTCCAGTTTCTAGGCGTTCACATATACATAGAAGAGTCTGAGCGTGTCGGACAAATTGTTCGACACGTTCGCCGCGGAATAGTCGTAATTCAAACGGCACTGCCACGCGTGCTGGGCCCCGTCAAGCGCGGCGGGCGCCTCGCCCGAGAAGGTGTATTGCTCTTGGGCAATAGTCTTTCCGTCGTTCGCGTAGGTGCGGTATTCGTCGGCGGAAGGAAGCTCAACCGAGCCATCTTCAACCGTCAAGCCGGCATCGCCGAGCAGGGTCTCAACAACGTGCTTTTCGGTCACCGCGTCGGAGAAGCTCACATCGCCATACCCCAACGTCGACATCGCGGCGGAATAGCCCGCCTGAGTGATTTTTCCATCTTTATCGAGCGTGAGATACACCGAAGGCGTATTGCCCTTCGAGTCGGCCTGCTGCTCGGTAAGCGCAAGCGTCACCGTTTTGCCCACGACTTCGGTGGTCTTCGAATCGCCTTCGCCTTTTTCCTCGGTTATGTCGGAAGAGCTCGCCACGGTGGCACCACGACCAACCTTCGAGATGGCCTCATCTTCCGTTGATCCGAGCAACGCAACCAAATTCGGAGCGGTAAGGCGGCTGCCCTGCTTTTTCGCATCGGTCGCCTCGGCAGTGTCTTTCAGCGTGGCGGCAGTCGAGCTTGAAGCCTGGCTCGCAACATCGCTTGCTTCCTGGTACAGCATGAATGCGAAATACCCCAATGCCGCGATAAGCACCACGAGCACCGCGCTCACGACGATGAGCACTGTGCGCATGCGCTTCGATTTCTTTTGATGGACGGAAATGCCCTTCGTGGCTTCAGGCGCGTTGTTCTCCAAAGCATCATATTCGGGCGCAGCCTGAACGGATGCGCCATCAATGAGCTCCGCGTCAGCTTCCTGAACGCGAGCGTGCTTCCCATGCTTGGCCATTCGTATTCCTTTCAATACGCACGTGAGCCCGCCTTAAGCGAGCCCACGTGGAAATTAATGCAGCACCGTATATGCGATAAACGCGATGACGGCAACCACGGCCAGCCCTATAATCGCTTTTTGCATCGTGGTCATAGGGGCGATATCATTCAGGTCGTTCTCGTCTTCGACGCTTCGCTTGCCCATAGCGATGCCCTACCTCGTCGAACCAGGCTGGACGGCATTCGCCCCCGCCGTGGAGCTCGAAGCGGTTTCGGCCGAGCCGCCTTCCGCGGATTTCTCATCGGAATCGTCTCCAGCGGAAACCGATTTGCTCGAAGACACCTCAATCGTGGAAAGCACATC
>NZ_CDRRGL010000181.1:0-2977 GCF_977041755.1 Slackia sp. | reverse complement strand
ATCGGAATCGAACCAGTACCAGTGGCCGTTGATGTATTCCCAGCCGCCAGCCATATGGCCTGAAGCCTTCGCGTAATACCAGGCGCCGCCATCGTAAAGCCAACCCGTGGCCATGGCGCCCTGGAAGTCGCCGCCCTGCGCCAAGTAATAGCGCGAACCCGAAAGCTCTATCCAGCCCGTAGCCATTTTGCAGCCCGCCGAGGAATCGAACCAGTACCAGTGGCCGTTGATGTATTCCCAGCCCGAGACGAGCGCTCCATTGCGCACGAAATACCAGTCGGAGCCAACAGCGTTCCACCCCTCGCTATACGAGGGCTGTTCGCCTTGCTCGCCAGAATCGCCCTGGGTCGCTTCGTTTGTCGCCAGCTCGCCGGCAGGCTTGGCCTGCGACGCACCGACCGGCTCTTGCGAAGGCGCAGCAGCGGAAGCGGCCGAAGGCGCCCCTCCCTCGAACCAATCGGCAGAATTCGCGGAATCAGCTGTTTTCTGCTCAAGCGCATCGGGAACCTGGTCGCCACACGCGTCGGCGTCGAGCGCGAACGCCGCGCTTGGCACGGCGACGGCAAACGCCGCCGCAGCGAAAAGTGAAATGATTTGGGACTTCTTCATCGTAAAGCTCGTTTCGGAATAGGCATCAGCTTGGGCGATTATACCAAGAGAGGCACCAAGTCGCCTTGATGCCTCTTCCGTTCGCGGCCATGTTTGCCGCGACTGGATACTGTTCGCCGAGTTCGGAAGAACTAATCTTCCTGCTCCACGTAAATGCCCTCTTGCTTGAACACTGTAGCGAAGGTCTTGAAAAAGATCTTCACGTCAAGCAAGAACGACAAATGGTCGACGTAATACACGTCGAGGGCAAGCCTATCGTGCCACGGCAGCGAATTGCGGCCGTATGCCTGGGCGTAGCCCGTAATGCCCGGCGTCACTTCGAGCTTGCGACCTTCATCGCCTTGGTACAAGGCCATTTCAGAATCCAAATCGGGACGCGGACCAATAATGCTCATGTCGCCCTTCAGCACATTCAGGAACTGAGGGAACTCATCGAGCGACGTCTTGCGCATAAACGCGCCGATCTTCGTCATGCGCGGGTCATCGGCACCGTTGTAGGTGCTGCCGTCTTCCATCTTCAAATCGGGTGCGTTCACGTACATGGAACGAAACTTGTACATAACGAACGGCTTGCCATTCTTTCCGACGCGAGGCGCGTTGTAGAAAACGGGGCCCTTGTCTTCCAGATAAATCATCGGCGCGAACACGATGAACACGATAAGCACGAACGGAAGCGCAATAAGGCCAAGCACGATATCGAGCACGCGCTTAAAGAAGTGCTTATACACCCGCGGCCTCGCATTCGGCATACGCTTCGCCGAAGCAGGCGATAACGTAGTCGACCATCTCGTCAGTCATCTTGGTGTTCAGCGGCAGCGAAACCTCATTCTCGAACTGCGCGAGCGCATTCGGGTAATTGGCGATATCGAAGCCAAGGTTCTTATATGCAGTGAGCATCGGAAGGGGCTTGTAATGCACGTTGCATGCCACTTCTCGTTCAGCCATTTTTTCAATGAACAGGTCGCGGAACGCACGAGACTTGCCCACAAGGCGCGCCAGGCACAAGTGGCCCGACGAAGTGATGTCCCCGTCGAAATGATGCAGGAATTGCACCTTTTCGCTGGCAAGCGCATCGGAGTAATGCACGAGCATTTCGTGGCGACGAGCAAGCAGCTCTTTGTAACGAGACTGCTGGCCCAGGCCAATAGCTGCCAGCACATCGGTCATGTTGCACTTGAAATACGGCGCCACCACGTCGTATTCCCACGAGCCGAGCTTCATCTTCGACAGGGCGTCTTTGCTCTGGCCGTGCAGCGAGAACAGCTGCAGCTGCTTGTACACAGCTTCGTCGTCGATGCCTTCGCGAGAACGCCACGTGAGCGCGCCGCCCTCGGCCGTGGTGAAGTTCTTCACGGCATGGAACGAGAACGAAGAGAAGTCGGCCACAGAGCCAACCGGCGTACCCTTGTACGACGCGCCGTAGGCATGGGCAGCATCGGTAATCACGATGCAACGGTCGAACGCCTGCTGCAGGCCCTCTGCGGGATGATACAAGTCGCGCTTGGCTTCCACAGCCGCGAAAATGCGGTCGTAATCGCACGGAACGCCGCCAAGGTCGACGGGGATAACAGCCTTCGTGCGCTCGGTGATTGCGGCCTCCATGGCGTCGTAGTCCATTTGGTAGCTGCCGGGAGCGACATCGACCATAACGGGCGTTGCACCAACGTGGCATACGGGGCTCACCGTTGCAGTGTAGGTGTACGCGGGCACGATGACCTCGTCGCCCTCACCGATGCCGAGCAGGCGCAGGCACATCTCGAGCGCCGCAGTAGCGGAATTCAGGCAGCACGCTTTGTTGGTGCCGCAAAGCTGGGCAACCTCACGCTCGAGCTCTTTCGTTTTGGGGCCGGTGGTGATCCAGCCCGATTTCAAAGCCTCGACAACCTGGTCGATTTCAGCCTGAGTAATATCGGGGGGAGAAAACTCAACACGCATGGTATGCAACCTTTCTTCGGAAGCCATTCGAGCGACGGCTTCACCAATTCACGCGCACTACTATAAACCGAGCGGACGCGCCATTACAAATAAGCGGAAGACTTAACGGGAATTCCAAATAGCAAAAACGGCATGGAAAACGCTGCTCCCATGCCGTTTCTTTCCATATAAACCCCTAGGGGACGTATTGCCTAAGCGAACGGTCGCTGCACGCCATATACATGGGGATGGATGCCATTCACCGTCGACATAACCGTGACAGACGGCGGCCACGCCTCAATAACCTTGTCATCGCCCAGGTAGATGGCAACGTGGATGATGGTGCCGTACCCATTGTCGTAATAGATAAGGTCGCCGCGCTGGCGGTCGGAATACGAGACGCGCTGAATGGGGAGGTTCCACATATTGCGGGATTCGTATTCGTACGCCGGAT
>NZ_CDRRGL010000180.1:0-2983 GCF_977041755.1 Slackia sp. | reverse complement strand
GTATTTCTGGTGCTGTGCCGGCATGAGCTTCGGCGTGGTTTCGGTGCCGGCAACCGCATTAGACGGCTCGGGCTGCTGAGCCGCGCAACCCGCGCCCGCCACGCAGCCAACAGCCAACACGACGGTCACAACCGCAATACCCACACGCGTTTTGGAAATCTTCATCGTCAGACCCTCCCTAAGCCTTCTTGATGCTGACACACGTCTTTTTATAGTCGGTCTCTTTCGAAAGCGGGCAATAATAGTCCTGCACAACCCGGTTGATGAGCGTTTCGGCCGCAAAGAACGGCGCAAATACCATGCCCGAAGGAGGCTCCACACGACCGGCGAGCGACACCTTGATCTGCATCGTTCCATGCGGGCTCGTAAGCTGAACCATGTCGCCGTCGTTTACGCCAAGCGCGGCAGCGTCTTCGGCGTTCATGGAAAGCAAGGCCTCGGGCAGCGCACGATCGAGCTCCTCAACGCGGCGCGTCATGGTACCGGTATGCCAATGCTCGAGCAAACGGCCCGTGCAGAACCAGAACGGGAATTCCGCGGAAGACTCCTGCGCCGGCGGCTCATACGGACGGAAGACCACCGAAGGCTTGTGATCGGCGCTCTTGTACCAGCTCATGCCGCCAGCAAGACCCTTATCGCCATACATCTCGATACCGACCTCGTCATAGCCATCGGCCTGCTTGCCATCGGAAAAACGCCACTTGGTGGGCAGCCACTGCCCATCGACCTCGCGCACGGGCCAAGTAAGGCCGTGGTGCGCCAGATATTCGTCATAAGGAGCAAGCTGTTTAGCTTCCATCTTGAGCTTCTTTTCGGCATTGATGGCAGCTGCGCGTTCGTTCAAATCGGGGTTCGAGAACGTGCGGTACTCCTCCCAAATCGCACGGTTGACCTCGCGGGAATCGCCATTGAAGTCGTCTTTTTCAGCATCCCAAATGAAGCCGAACAAACGCGTGAACGCATCTTCGCCGTCAATCGTTTCACCTTCGAGCACGCGACGCGCGACTTCGAGCAGCACCCACACGTCCCACTTGGCATCGCCCACAGGATCCACGGCCTTTTCGAACACCGAGGTGCGGCGCTCCGCATTGCCGAATTGACCCTCGCGTTCCACCCACATTGCCACGGGGAAAACGACGTCGGCATACTGGGTTGTAAGCGTCGGATACACTTCGTTCACCGCGATGAACGTGTCGAAAATACCCGTGTGCTCGCCGTCCTCGCCCAAGAAACGCGTCAGATTCGGCAGAGACTGCGCCCAGTTGTTATGCGCGCTCCACAGGAAATCGATGTTGCCTTTCGACATTTCACGGAAGAGCTTAATCGTGTGATAGCCAGGCGTTTTGATTTCGTCGAGGTAGCCTTCAGGCAAATTCCAAACTGCCTCGGTATAGCGACGATGTGCCTCGTTGGCCACCACGAGGTCGGCAGGCAAGCGATGACAGAACGTGCCCACCTCGCGCGCCGTGCCGCATGCGCTCGGCTGACCAGTGAGCGAAAACGCCGTCGAACCAGGTTTGCCATATTTGCCGGAAAGCAGATGGATGTTGTGCAGGTTGTGGTTCATCCATGTGCCGCGATTATGCTGGTTCACGCCCATGGTCCACAGGCTCATCACGCGCAAGTCGGGGTTGGCGAACACTTCGCACAAATCGGTGAGATCTTCGACGGAAACGCCCGAAAGCTCGCTCGTGTACTCGAGCGTGTAGTCGGCCAGGCGAGCGGCGTATTCCTCAAACGTGCACGCCGTGGTTTTGTCGACCGACTTGCCCACGTCGCTTTTGTCGTAACCGTCTTCGTAGGCGTTACCGATGTTTTCGGTGCCCATCTTGAATTGCAGATGGTCGCGCACGAAATCGACGTCGTATTTCCCATTCTGAATGAGGTAATTCGCAACGCAGTTCGCGATAGCCAAATCGGTGCCCGGGCGGAACATCAAAACCTTGTCGGCACTTGCCGAGGTTCGGGTTTTCATCGTGGTGATGTCGATATGGCGAACGTTTTCATTTTGAAGCTTATGCGCAGTGAGACGCGAATAGAGCATCGGATGCGCCTCGGCCATGTTGGCGCCCCAGGTGATGAAGACGTCGGCGTTGTCGAGGTCCTCGTAACAACCCGCGGGTTCGTCGGTCTGGAACACATTCATGAAGCCGACGACGGCGCTCGCCATGCACATGCGCGCGTTCGGGTCGATATTATTGGAAAGAAGGCCCGCCTTCCAGAACTTCGCGGTAAGGTAGCCTTCCGTAATAGGCTGCTGGCCGCTGCCCCAGAACGCCAGGCGGCTCTTGTCGCGCTTCCACGTTTCACGCAACTTGCTCGATACAAGCTCGAGTGCTTCTTCCCAGGTGGCTTCGCGCAAACCGCTTTCGGTGCCCTTGGTACCTGCATCATCGCGAATGAGGGGCGTGGTCAGGCGGTCTTTTCCATACAAGATCTTGCCCAGATAATAGCCCTTCACGCAGTTCAGACCGCGATTCGATTGATTATCGGGATCGCCGGTGACCGCTGTGACCTTGCCATCTTTCGTCTCGACCAGCACGCCGCATCCACACCCGCAAAAGCGGCATACCGCGGTATGCGTTTGCGTATCGCCCGCACCTTCCTGCCCCGCATCGGGTTTGCTCGCGCATGCCGCCAAGCTACCGCCCGCCGCCGCCATCGCAGCGGCAACAGCCGAAGCCTTCACAAAATCGCGTCGAGTAACATCCATGGTATCCACCTTCCCTTAAAACGGTTCATCCCTATATCCCTTTAGAAAACGCTCTTCGGAAGCGCTCTGTTGCCTTGCTCGGCTTATTCGGCGCAACTCGATCATCGTTGTCCCTTCAGCTTCGGCGGCACGCCGCCAGAACTCGAACAAGACTACGACCATCCCGTTCGGCCTCTGCGCGGCCAAAGACACTGGAACAAAAGTGCTGGTCGGCGAAGGCAAATCGGCTTTTATCCTGTCCAAGGATTCGATACGTGTTTTGCCTGCTCC
>NZ_CDRRGL010000179.1:0-3050 GCF_977041755.1 Slackia sp. | reverse complement strand
GTGGTCGAGGCCAACCTCACGGTCGAGGCCAACCTCGTGGTCGAGGCCAACCTCACGGTCGAGGCCAACCTCGTGGTCGAGGCCAACCTCACGGTCGAGCTTCGAGCGGCTATGAGTGAGCAGCGGCACCATGTCGGGGTAGCTCTCCATCAGCTCGCGGGCGATGCAGGGAACCAGTGCGTTCGCAATGCCGACGTTGCCGCCCTCCCCGTTCGCGGAATCGAGCCAACGCATGCGCTCCACGTACGGGCGTATCGAGAACTTGCGCCCTGCCTTCATGTCAGCGACCGCCGCCCGCTCGATTCGGCTATAGGCCTCGGCATTGGCGGCGCGCCACGCCGCATAGCGGCGGCGCAGGCTATCGGGTGACTGCTTCATGGCCGCTCACCCCGATAAGCTCATTGAGGCGCGCCTCTGGCAAATACCACTTGCGACCGATTTTCACGGCGGGGAGACGGCCCGCGCGCATCTCCCGGCGCGTATGGGCAACGGATAGATGGAGCATGCCCGCAACCTCTTGCGCGGTATACAACTTTGTCATTTCTAAAACCTCCTTATCTTCGGTATTGTTCCGCTGTGCCACATAGTGTTACACTTCATTTACAGGCACTCAACCTCGTTATAAGGCCTATTTATGACTATTATTGAAGAGAACGGCACTCTACGACACCCTGTGAACACTTCCGATTATTTACCTGCCGACGCTGTGGATATTGCAACGAGCCACTGGCATATGGCGGAGCGCGTCGAAAACGGGTTCATGAGGTTATCTGGCGAAAAATTAGATAGGATTCCTAACGGGTTTTGGCATTGGGATTTGCTAAACGTGAAGGCCGACACCGGGGATTCAAACGCGCTGCGAAGCGTTGAAACATTCTGCGAAAAATGGGGCGCGCCGATTCATCCGCTACGTTTTAACCGAAACTGCTTTCGATTTGCGACGGCGAACGCCGCCAATACGGCCATCGAATCAACCGACGTGATAAACCGAGAATGGGCTTTGAACGGCATCAAAACGCCTTATGTGTACTGGAAAGAGGCGGCTATCGCATTGTGCGATTTGCAGGCCGGGGCGCGTGCATTGTTGCTTTCGGCCCTCGGCGAAGATTTTGACCATGACTCATTTAGGTTTATTTCAGAAGCAATATTAAATTGCTCACGAATTCCTTTCATTCTCCCATATCAAGGCCGAAACAGGACACTCGAAAGTCGTATGGATGCGGTGCACAGCATCGCCGATAACTCAAACTTCGATAACGAACTCAAATACTTTGACGATCAAGGCCCTCAGGGATACGAACTTTGCGAAACATTCGGCCTAACGAATGCGATATGCAACCAAATCATCAAGGATATTGTTCCCGAATCTGGCCCTTGGCGCATATGTTCAAAATGCGGTATGCCGTTCAAGCGAGCAAGGGTAAAAAACTCCAGGCCGCAAACAGAGCGAACAAACCAGGCCCGCAAGACATGCGCCGATAATTGCAGCGGCAAAAATGACAGATTGCACAAATAGCCACTCCCGCCCCACCGGGGCGTGATGGATAGAGGGAAACGCAGGACGCGAAGCGAAGAGAGGAGGAAAGGAAACCATGGCAAAGGGAGACGGCAGCATTCAGCAGCTCGGCCGCAACAAGTGGCGCGTCTCGGTGAGCTTCGGCAAAGACCCCGTGACGGGCAAGTACCGCCGCGCTACCCAGGTCGTAAACGGCACCAAGGCCGAAGCGAAAAAGGTTCGCGACGGCATGGTGCGCGATCACGAGAACGGCCTGCGCGTCGATGCGGCCAAGGTCACTTTCGGCGAGTTCGCCCGGCAGTGGCAGCAGGCCAAGGAGGCATCGGGCGCGGTCTGCAAGCAGCGCTCGGACTTGGAGCGCCGCAACGTGCGCGAGATGTGCGCCATCGTGGGCGAGCTTCCGATAGGCGAGATAACTCCGACCGTGCTTGAAGACCTGTACGCCCGAATTCGCGCCGGCAGGGAGGCCAAGCTCGGCAGGCCCATATCGAACCGCACGATGCGCGAGGTTCACGCCACCATGCGGCAGATCATGAAGAAGGCCGTGAATTACGACCTGATTCTTCGCAACCCGTGCGACAGGGTGGAGACGCCGAAGGCGGAAGACCCCGGCAGGCGCTCCCTAAGCGTTTCTGAGGGCCGTTCGCTGCTCTCGGCGCTAGACGATGCGGAATCGGCGGCATACGGCCGCCTGAGGGCGAAGGAGGCCCGCCAATGCGAATGGAAGGCAACCGAAGGACGTGGCAAGATTCTAGGCGTGAAAGACATCTCAAGCGTCTTGGCCGTGCGGCTCGCGCTCGCTACCGGCATGAGGCGCGGCGAGGTGTTCGGCACCGCCTGGGGAGCCGTGGACTTGCGAACGCGCGAGCTGCGCGTATCGCAAAGCCTCACCGTTGACGGCGATCTGAAAGCGCCGAAAACCCGCGCGGGAGTGCGAACCATAGCGCTTGACGTGACGACCGCGCGCCGTTTGGCGCGGTGGAAGGAAGAGCAGGCGGACTATCTGTCGATGCTCGGCCTCGACCAGACCGACGAGACGCCCATATTCTGCTCCAACGTCGGCGGCTGGTTCGACCTGCACAACTTCGAAACCTGGTGGCGCAGGTTCCGCAAGGAGAACGGCTTCGATGGCCTGAAGTTCCATGAGCTGCGCCACACCCAGGCAACCCAGCTGTTGGCGCAGGGCGTGGACGTGAAGACCGTTCAAACCCGCATGGGCCACAGCAACGCGAGCCTGACGCTCAACTGGTACGCCCATGCCATCCCGCAGAACGACAGGCAGGCCGCCGACATGCTCGGCGAGCTGTTCGCGGACGGCGGCGAGAAGGAAGAGAAACCACGCCTGCGGATGGTGAAGACGGCTTAGCCGCGCGCCGTTTGCACACGGTTTGCACACGCGGTGATTGACAGGAGGTGGTGAAAATGAAAACAGGCCAGAAGCTTTAAGCCCCTGACCTGCGGTAACGACGTGGTGGAGATGATGGGATTCGAACCCACGACCCCCACGTTGCGAACGTGATGCTCTCCCAGCTGA
>NZ_CDRRGL010000178.1:0-3072 GCF_977041755.1 Slackia sp. | reverse complement strand
CCCCCACCGTCCCCTTCCTTCCCCTCCACTTCCACCCCCTTTCCCTCCACCGGCGTAAGGTCTCAAAGCTATTTCGCGCAAAATAAAAAAGCGGGGCACAACATCTTGTGCTCCGCTTTGCGCGAACGATGAAAAAGGATGGTGGGAGAAAGTGGGAAAAAATTTTGCCGGATGCGACCGAATTCCGAAAAAACGAGCGCGAATGTGACGAACATGTGGGCGCGGAAGGCAACTGCGTCGGAATCGAAGCAGAATCGAATTGTGCAACGGCAAAAGGGGCCACCATATATAGTGGCCGACGAAAACCGCTCCTTTCCACGCGGGCATTGCGCGTGGGACTATGCACGGGGATGGGCCGAAAGGTATTCCTCGCGAATATGGGCGCGGCTGACATGCGTGTAGATTTGCGTGGTTGAGATATCGGAGTGCCCAAGCATTTCCTGAATGGCACGCAAGTCGGCGCCGCCCTCGAGCATATGGGTCGCGAAACTATGGCGAAGCATATGCGGATGCAGATCGGCGATACCCACCGCTTCACCCGCATGCGCCACGATGCGATGCACCGCCTGGCGTGTCATGCGCGCGCCACGGGCGTTCAGGAACACCGCCGGCGAGCCCTTGCCTTTCATGGAAAGCTCCGCGCGAAAGCCCCCATATACATACGTCCTCAGCGCCGTCTCGGCCGTTCCCGAAACTGGCACGAAGCGCTCGCGCGAGCCCTTGCCGAGCACGCGCACCACCCCGCCATCGAAATCGATGCAGCCCATATCGAGACCCACAAGCTCGCTTGCACGCAAACCGCAGCCATACAGAATCTCGAGCATCGCCTTGTCGCGCTGCGCTCGGGGGCCTTCGCCGAAAGGCTGGTCGAGCAACGCATTGATTTGGGCGATGGAAAGCGCATCGGGCAAACGATCGGGCCTTTGGGGCAGAGAAATCGATTCTGCCGGGTTCGTTTGCACCAGTTCATCTGAAACAAGAAAGCGATGGAAACCCTTCACCGCCGAAACGCGACGGGCGATAGTCGACGCGGCATACCCCCGTTCGACCAAATCGGATTCATAGGCAACGATATCGGCTCGCGAGACATCACATGGCGCAAGCACGCCGCGGCCAAGAAGAAACGCGAAGTAATCGCGCAAATCAGACTCATACGCCGCAAGCGTGAGGCGCGACGACCCGCGCTCAACGCCCAAATGCGCCACATAGTCGCGAGCGTATTGAAGAAAGGGGCGCGCAGTCGCATCCGCGTCATCGAGACTATATATGAAAGATTCCTTTGGCATAAGCAAAGTATACGGCAGATTCAGCGAGCATAACGCAAGCCCATCGCCCGCCCAATTCAATGCAAAGCAAAAGACTCTATTGAAAAACGCCACACACGTACCGTTTGAGAAATCGTTCCACGCACGTCTCGGCCAAAGCGCCGCAACAACAACCCCGCCGGCGCGCATTTTGCCCGAGCGTTTGCGTGGAACCGACGCATTCAAAGACGCGAAGAGGCATCGACCTGAATCGATGCCTCTGAGCCAAACACGCTATCTACCCTATAGCCCTAAAAAAGAGGAGCGCCGCTCCAAGCGATCGCCCCTCATTCTTTTCAGGCCTCGGATTCTTTATTCCTCGTCGCGATGCTTAAGCGCAGCGGCGACGAAACCGTTGAACAGCGGATGGGGCTTGGTGGGACGGCTCTTGAATTCGGGATGAGCCTGGCTCGCCACGAACCACGGATGGTTCGGCAGCTCAATCATCTCGGTAAGACGGCCATCGGGCGAGACGCCGGAAATCACCATGCCGGCCTCTTGGAGTTTGCCGCGATACTCGTTGTTCACCTCGTAACGATGGCGATGGCGCTCGTAGATGACTTCCTCGCCATAGATATCGAATGCCTTAGTGCCCTTTTCGAGCTTGCAAGGGTACGCGCCCAAACGCATGGTGCCGCCCTTTTCGTCGATATCTTTCTGGTCGGGCATAATCGAAATGACCTGGTACTCGGCGTTCTCGTCGAACTCCGAAGACGTCGCGCCCGACAAGCCGACAACGTCGCGCGCGAACTCGCACACGGCCGCCTGCAGGCCCAAGCAAATGCCGAAATAAGGCACGTTATGCGTGCGAGCGTAACGCGCAGCTGCGATTTTGCCTTCGAAAGCGCGCTGGCCAAAACCGCCCGGCACCAAAATGCCGTCCATATCGCCAAGCAGCTCTTCGGCGGTTTCGTCATCGACCTTTTCCGCATCAATGAGGTTCAGGTTCACGTTCACGCCGTTTGCCACGCCAGAATGGTGGAGCGCTTCCATAATGGAAAGATACGCATCGGGGAGCTTCACGTATTTGCCCACGATGGCGATGTTCACTTCGCCCTCGCAATCGGCCTGCGCCGAGAGGAACTTGCGCAGCGGAGTGAGGTCGACATCTTCCACGGGAAGGCCCAACTTCGCGAGCACCTTCTCGTCGAAATGCTGGTCGTGCAACGCGAGAGGCACCGAATAAATGCTCGGCGCGTCGATGCATGCGAGCACATTGCCCGGGTCAACGTCGCAGAACAGGGCGATTTTGTCGCGAACGCCCGAGGAAATCTCATGGTCGCTGCGGCATACGATGAAGTCGGGCTGCACGCCAACGCTGCGCAGCTCTTTGACGGAATGCTGCGTGGGCTTAGTTTTCACTTCGTGGGCCGCGGCGATGTAGGGAACCAGCGTCACATGCACGAAAATCACGTCGCCGGGTTCTTTTTCCTTCTTGAACTGGCGAGCAGCCTCGATGAACGGCTGGCTCTCGATGTCGCCCACCGTGCCGCCGATTTCCGAAATAACGATATCGGCGTTCGTCTGGCTCGCGATGCGATAGAGGCGCTCTTTAATAGCGTTAGTCACATGGGGAATAACCTGCACGGTGCCGCCCAGGAAATCGCCGCGACGTTCACGGGCGATGAGGCTTTGATAGATGGAGCCTTGGGTGAAGTTGGAGTCGCGCGTGAGGCTTTCGTCGATAAAGCGCTCGTAATGGCCCAGGTCAAGGTCGCCTTCATGGCCATCGTCGGTCACGAACACCTCGCCATGCTGAAACGGGCTC